>DATKNI010000030.1:0-72501 GCA_035541415.1 Minisyncoccota bacterium
ACGTTTGCGCCTTGGCGGGCGAGGTTGTCTTTCACGGATTGCACGCTGCGTTCGTTGCCCGGAATCACCGATGACGAAAGGATAAACGTGTCGCCCGGTTTGATTTTGATGTGGCGGTGTTCGCCGTTGATCATCTTCATGAGTCCGGCGTTCGATTCGCCTTGGGCGCCCGTGGAGAGGATCAAGATTTTTTCATCTTTATATTTCGCAACTTCCTCAACCGAAATGAGCGTGCCTTCTTTGGCTTTCACGAAGCCCAGTCCCTGCGCGATTTGGATGTTCGTCTTCATCGAGTAGCCGTTCAAGGCCACTTTACGCCCGAGTTTCTCGGCGATCTTGATGATCTCCGCGATGCGGGTGATGAGCGATGCGAACGTTGCCACAATGATGCGCCCTTCCGCAGTTTTGAAAATTTCCTCGAGGTTGCGCTCGACGGTTTTTTCCGAAACGGAATGCCCCGGACGCTCGGCGGCGGTGGAGTCCACCATGAAGCTGTGGACGCCCATTTTGCCGATAGCTTCGAATTCTTCGAGGCCGTGCGGGTTGCCTTCGTCGTCATAGTCGAGGCGGAAGTCTGCGAAGTGGACGATGTTGCCCGCCGGAGTTTTCATCAAGACGCCCGTCGTTTCCGGAATCGTGTGCGGCACGCCAAAGAAGAGCGCGCCGAAGTTCTGCGAGATCTTCACGTCGGTGCCGTTCTTCACGACCATCACGTTCATCTTGGGCGAATTCGGGAAATCTTCCTGGCGCTTTTCGATGATGGCTTTCGTGATCGACGTTGCGTAGATCGGGGGATTGCCCAGTTTGGCGAGCAAGTGCGGCAATGCGCCGATGTGGTCGTAGTGGCCGTGGGTCAAAATGATCGCTTGGATATTTTCTTTCTTGCGTTCGAGATATTGGATGTTCGGGATGATGTAGTCGATGCCCGGCGTTTCTTCTTCGGGGAACTGCAAGCCGACGTCGATGATGACGATTTCATTCTTATACTCGAGGAACATGCAGTTGCGGCCGACTTCCTCGAGGCCGCCAAGCGGCACAAAGCGGACCGCTTCCGGATTCGATTTTATTTCCGGAGCATTGCCCTGCGTTTGGGCGACGAGCGATTTCGAAGGGCCGAACTTGGCGGCGCTCGAAGGCTTGATGGCGCCCGGACGGTCGACCGGCATGCGGTCGCGGCGCGTGCGGCGGGGGCCGCGTCCCGGTTTGTGCGGATCTTTTGGCGCATGCGGCGCATGCGGCGCATGAGGCGCGTGCGAAGGCGCGGCAGGATGCTTAGGGGCGTCAGCCGGTTGTTTGGGAACTTTGGGCGGCCGCGGACGGATTGCCGGCGGCTTGATGCGCGGACGTTCAGCCGGGGCTGTGGCGTTCTGGGGCGCAATCGGATTATCTGTTTTTTTCATCATTATTTAATTGTTTTTATTTATTAATTCTTTATGAAATCTTGGTGCCGCGGGTGGGACTTGAACCCACAAGGCCTTGCGGCCATACGCACCTGAAGCGTACGTGTCTGCCATTTCACCACCGCGGCAAGAAATAACCCAAACTAACTAAATGTTGTGGCTCAGCTCATTGCGCGAGAAAACGGATGTCATGGCAGATAGCAGGAAAGGAGTGGTTTACTAGAAACTTGAGTATAGCACGGATGGACGGCAAAAGTCAACAAGCCGAGAGTAATTATGTCGTTGGCATAACCCCGCGATGAGCGTTATTTGAGCACGCGGGCGGTGTTCAAATACCACGTCGGCACTTCGAGGAAGCGGTCGGAGGGATCGCTCAAAAGCTGCGGCGCCACCCCTTGCACATCCTTGTCGGTCACATAGGTGTAGTCCGGGGAATAGAGGAAGATCGCCGGATTGTCATTCACGATTTGGTTTTCGGCGAGGTTGTAGTCGTTCGTGATGGCGGTCGTCGAAGCATTTTCGCGGGCGTCTTCGATCGCTTTATCAACTTTGGGATTGCTGTAGATCGAAAGATTGAGGCCCGGATAGAACCGTTCGGATGAATCCCAAAAGGCATAGAGGTCGGAGCTCGGCCCGAGCACGTTGCCGAAGATCAGCGCTTCGTAATCGCGATTCTTGATATCCTGGTTCACGATCACGTCGGCCGATGCGGGCATGAGGTTTACCTGGACGCCGAGCGACTCCCAGGTGTTCTGGATCACGGTTGCGGTCTTTGCGAGGAAATCGATTTCGGGAACGGTGAGATTGATGGCGAGCGGAATCACCGAATGATTCACGAGCTTGTAGCGGAATCCCGGCGGCACGGGCGTTTCCGTTACTGACGAACTCGCCGAAGCCGAGCCCGTATTCGTAGAGCTCGCGTCGGTTGCGTCGGGCGCCGGCTGCATGACCCATCCGGCGTTGGTAAGCGTTGTGGATGCGAAGTCGAGCGACGACGTCGTTACGATGTTTATGGCGTACGGCGCATCCGGAGGAATGGGGCCGAAAGCGGGGACGGCGTGCGCGCCCCATACCTGGTTTACGATGTCCTGCCGGTCGAGGGAATCCGCGAGGGCCATGCGGACCGCGGGATCCTGGAGCGCGAGATTTTTGCTCTGGTTGAAGAATACGGCGTAGTAACTCGATGTGCGCCATGAGAACGTGTCGTAGGGACGGTTAATCTCTGAGACCGCCTCGGGCGATGCGTTGCCGAACGCGTCGATCTGGCCGCTGTTGAATGCCGCGACGAGCGAATTCTCGTCGTTGAAGAATTGAAAATTAAAATTCTGGATGAGCGGGTTGTCGCCGTTGCCGTTCCATGCGGCAAGATTATACGACGTGATGAAGCCGTTTGGAGCCTTATCGTACGAATCAAATTTGTACGGGCCGCTGCCGATCGGCTTCAGATTGTATTCGGAAAGGTGCCAGTTGCCCGGCGGCGCGTCGGCAAACAGATGCTTCGGCAGGATGTATAAGTTTTTGAGCGTGTCGCCGAAGTTGGCGTACGGATTCACGAGATTAAACTGCACTTCAAGTTCGCTCACGCGGCTTGCGGCGACGCCTTGCCAGCTCGGATAGAGGGGGGATTGCGCATCGGGGTCCTGGATGGACTGGACCGTAAAGACGATGTCGTCGCTCGTGAGTTTTTGTCCGTCGTGCCAGGTGAGGCCGTCTTTCAAATGCACCGTCCAGACGCGCGTGTCGGACGAGACCGAAACATTATCCGCGATCCCTTCGAGGTTGCTGTACACCATTTTTACGAGGCCGAGGTCGGTTTCCGAGGTGGCGATCACCGGGTTCACGTATTCCGGCTGGCCGATCATGCCCTCCGTGAAGTCGCCGCCGGCCGCCGGAACGGCGCGGGTGACGCTCACAAAGACGATGCTCATCACGACGATAAAGCTCGCCACGGCGCCCGTGAACGCAATCACAAAAAGAACGCGCTCGCCGCGCGTGAACACCCCGAAAATTTTTTTAAACCAATTCATATAAAAAAGAACCTGCGAAAATGTACGCTCCGGAAATTACGGGCGGTACAGCTGGACCACCGCCACGCCTACGAATGCAATGATAAGGATGATCGTGAGATAGAAGATCGTCTTTTCCATGCCGCGGCGCGCTTGGTAGTAACCGCCGTCGCTCGAGCCGCCAAAGAGGCCGGACATGCCGGAAGAGCGCTCCTGGAGGAGGATGAGAATAATGATGAGGACGGCGAGTATGATTTGAATGATGGCGATCATACGAGGATGTGAATTAAGAAGTTGACGGCGCTTACGACAATCGTTGCGATGAAGAGCGCCGGAATGGATTGTATTGTAATCGTTCCATGGAGGAAGTCAATGTGCGACGAGGCGATCGGAAGAAGATAGAGGACAATCGCATTCACGATGAGCACGCCGAGGCCGAGCGTGATCAGAATGATCGGCCCGAGGATGAGCGTGAGGAGCGGTTTGAGGAAGAAGTTCAGAATCGCGAGGATGAATCCGAGAATGACGAACTGGAGGAATGTCGCGTTCATCGCAAAGCCCGGAACCCAGCGGTTTGCGAGCCATAAGGCAAAAGCGTTGCCGAGGGTGATGAGGACGACTTTTACGAGCCAGTGCATATGAATAATAATACCACTCCGGCTACAGGAGTTCTTCGAGGAGGCTCGTCCCGGTCATCTCGGCCGGTTTCTCGATGCCCATGAGCGCGAGGAGCGTCGGCGCGACATCGGCGAGCGACCCGGCGCTCTGGGTGGCGAGATGCTCCGCTCCCACAAACTTTCTTCCTTTGAGTTCCGGAGCAATGAGATGCAGCGGCACCGGACTCGCGTCGTGCTGGCTTTCCGGCAGGCCGGTCGTGAGGCTGAGCATCTCCTCGATGTTCCCGTGATCGGCGGTGATGGCGAGGAGGACTTCCGGGTCGTCGCCGATGGCTTTTATGACGCGGTCGATCTCGCGGTCGATGATGCGGACTGCCTCGAGCGATGCGTTGTAGTCCGCGGTGTGCGCGATCGCGTCGGCGTTCGCATAATTTACGAGAATGAACGAAAAGCCCTTGCTGTGGATCGCTTCAATGAGGCGGTCGGTGATCGCTTTGGCCATCATTTCGGGATGCTCCTGCGGATGCAAGCTTGAATCGGTTGGAACGAGCGTCCGGTATTCGCCGGGGAACGGAGGTTCAACGAGGCCGTTGAAAAAATAGGTGACGTGCGCGTATTTATACGTCTCCGCGATTCGCAGCTGGGCGAGGCCTTTGTCAGAGATCACTTTTCCGAACGGGATCGTAACCCGGTCCGCTTCAAAGAGCACGGGCGCTTTCAAACTGTCTTCGTAGTGCGTCATGGTGGCAATGAAAAGATCGTTGAACGGAACCGTCGGGAACTCCTGGAACGGTTTCATGATGAACGAAGTCGCGATCTGCCGGATGCTGTCCTCGCGATAATTGAAAAAGATGAGCGCGTCGCCGTCTTTGATCCGCTTCTCATCCGAAAACCGAATCGGCGCGAGATATTCTTCGGTGAGTCCCTGCTTGTAATTCGCTTCAATGAGCGGCGTCGGGTCGTTGACGAGCGGGCCGAGCTCCTGCGTCATCGTTTGGTAGGCGGTCTGCGTGAGGCGCCAATTGCCGTTGCGGTCCATCGCGTAATAGCGGCCGACGAGCGACGCCATGTATTCCCGGGGGATTTCCTTCAAAAATCCTTCGAGTGATTTTGGGGGACTGTCTTTGCCGTCGGCAAAAAGATGGAGATTGATGTTTTTGATGCCGGCCGTTTCGGCCATGGCGATGAGCGCCTTCAGATGATCGATCGAGGCGTGCACATTCGCTTTCGTGAGGAGCCCCGCAAAATTGATCGCCGAATTATTTTTTTTGACGTGGTCGAATGACTGTATCAAGACGGGATTCTGCATGAAGCTCCCGTCGCGGATCGCCATGGTGATCTTCGGAAAATACTGATAGAGCACTTTGCCCGCGCCGAGCGTGAGGTGCCCGACTTCGCTGTTGCCGACTTCGCCCCAAGGGAGCCCGACGGCGATCCCCGAAGCCTGCAGGCTCGTCAGGGGATAATTCTGCGCGAGATATTCGAACGTCGGCGGTTTTACGACATAGATGGGATTCGATTCGTTATTGGCTCCGATGCCCCATCCGTCGAGCACCACGAGAACCGTCGTTTTCTTGGCTGCCATCCCATTATTTTAAATGAAAACCTGATTTTTAGTAATTTTGCGGCGTTTTGCGGGCCGGCGGCGCGATTGACCCGGCCTTTTGGAAGCGATATTATATGAGTACCGAAAAGTCATTAAAAAATTATGAAATTTGCAGCCACTACGTACTCATATGGATACCACCACATTCTTAGTGGCGGTGATCACGCTTGGCGTGGGAGCCGCCGTCGGGTATATCGCGAGGAAAGTTTGGGCACAAAAGCAGCTCGGGGGAGTCGAAGAACAAATCAAAAAGAATCTTGCTGACGCGGAGACGCGCGGCAAGGAAATCGTCCTTGAGGCAAAAGAAAAAGCTGCCTCGCTTTTGGTCGAATGGAAGAACGAAGAAAAAGACCGCCGCCGCGAGATCGACGAGATTGAGAAGCGGGTTCTTCAGCGCGAGGAATCGCTCGATAAAAAACTGAACGATCTGACCACGGAGCAATCCAAGGTTCGCAGCCATGAAGACGCCATAAAGGCCCGCGAAGAGGAGCTCGCCAAGCGGGAAGGGGAGATCGGGTCGCGCATCGAGAAGGTGAGCGGCATGACCGTTGCCGAAGCGCGCGAAGAAATTTTCCGCCGCGCAAAAGATGACCGTTCCCAGGATCTCGCCCAGCTCATCCAAAAAATGGACCGCGAGAACCGCGAGGAGATCGAGAAGAAAGCCGCCGACATCATTACGACCGCGCTTCAGCGCTATGCGCGCTCGCACGTCGCCGAAATTACGACGACGCTTTTCCCGCTCCACGATGAAGAACTGAAAGGCAAGATCATCGGACGCGAAGGCCGCAACATCCGCGCGCTCGAACGCGCGACGGGCGTGGAATTCATCATTGACGAAGCGCCGGATGCCATCATCATCTCATCGTTTGATCCGTACCGCCGCGAGACGGCGCGCATGGCGCTCGAAAAGCTCGTGAAAGACGGCCGCATCCAGCCGGCCAAGATCGAAGAAAAAGTTGAGGAGGCGAAAGCCGAACTCAACAAGCGGTCGCAGGAAATTGGAGAACAAGCCGCACAGGACCTTGGCGTCTTTGATCTGCCGAAAGAGCTTCTCCAGCTCCTCGGCCGCCTGCATTTCCGCACGAGCTTCGGACAGAACGTTCTCGTGCACTCGGTTGAGATGGCGTACATCAGCGAAATGATGGCGCGCGAACTCGGCTTGAATCCCGAAGTCGCCAAGAAAGGCGCATTGCTCCACGACATCGGCAAGGCGATCGACCACGAAGTGGAAGGCACGCATGTCGACCTCGGCATGAAGCTTCTCAAGAAATACAACGTGGATGAACGGGTGATCGAAGCGATGCAATCGCACCACGAAGATTATCCGTATGCCCGGCCCGAAGCCTACGTCGTCACGGCGGCAGACGTTTTGAGCGCCGCACGTCCGGGCGCCCGGCGCGGCACGCTTGAGACGTACATCAAGCGCCTTGCCGACCTTGAACGCATCGCAAACGAATTCCCTGGCGTCAAAAACTCCTACGCCATCGCGGCCGGCCGCGAGCTCCGGGTTTTCGTGGTTCCTGAAAAAATCGACGATTTCCGAGCCCTGGAGCTTGCCCGTGAAATAGCCAATAAAATCCAAGCGGAACTCAAATATCCGGGTGAAATCAAAGTGAACGTGATCCGGGAAATCCGCGCCGTCGAATATGCCCGGTAGGTCCACCCAGCACCACTTTTATAAAGCGGTGCTGGGCCGGACTTGCATAAATAAACCGTATGATATACTGATACCCATATGGATTCCATCTTTAATTATCCGCTCGTAACGTCGGTTCTTGCGGCATTGCTCCTGGTCGGCATCGTCGGAAAGTTTCTCAAGTTCTCGTTCGAAAAAATAACGCGGTGGTACCTCTACGTCGCGGTACTCGCCGTCGCGGTTGTGATGGATTCGATCTTCTTCCCGTTCATCGGAGGAAAAGATTGGTTTTTCCGCTTCTCAACCGAGCTCGCGCTCATTTCTGCCGTCATGTGGTGGGCCTTTGAAGCCCGTGCCGGGGAAGTGAAGCAGCTCATCACGACAACCTACAAGAAGCCGCTCGTGATTGCGGTGACGATATTCGTTGTCGCATTCCTCCTTGCGTGCGTCTTTGCGCTCGATATCCACGCCGCATTTTGGTCAAACTTTGAGCGTGGCGAAGGCGGTTTCCAGATGATCCACTATTATCTCTTCTTCATGCTCCTCGTCATGTTTATGAAAGATGAGGCTGATTGGAAGAATCTTTTCCGCTTCTCGCTCGTCGCGGCAGGGCTTATGATCGGCTACGGCCTCCTCGGCAACTTCATGGTTGGCGGTTTCATCGGCCCGTACGCGGGCGGGGGAGCGCCGACGACGGGATGGTTCCATGTTTTGATCGATGGCCGCTTCCAGGGATCGCTTGGCAATCCTGCCTATGTAGCGCCGTATCTCATGTTCGCGATATTCTTTGCGGCATGGCTCTGGCTTTCCACAAAGCGCGATAAATCAAATGCCAACCTTGCGGCATGGGGTTACAGCTTGCTCATCGTCGCATTCCTTTTCTTCTTCATGCTCACGCAAACTCGCGGCGCGCTCCTCGGCCTTGTCCTTGGAATCGTTGCGCTCCTTCTCTACTTTGCATTCACCGGCAGCCCGAGAGCAAAGAAATGGACGGCCGCCGTCGCGCTGCTGCTCATCGTCCTCGGCATCGGCGCGTATGCGGAGCGCAACAGTGCGTTCGTGCAGAAGCTGCCGGAGGGCCGCCTCCTTCAACTCAGCGCTTCCGACTACACCGCGCAGACCCGCTTCTGGGTTTGGCAGGAAGCCTGGAAAGGATTTTTGGAACGCCCGGTTTTCGGCTGGGGTCCGGAAAACTTCACGGCGGTTTACGACAAATTCTTTGATCCGCGTTTCTATGTCCCGGGACAGAACACCGAGACGTGGTTTGACCGCGCGCACAGCGTCTACTTCGATTATCTTTCCGAGACCGGCATCGTAGGCTTGCTCGCATATCTTTCGATCTTTGCAACGTTCTTCTGGGAATTCTTCCGCCGCAGGAATCTCCACAAGCGCGCGGAGCACGGGGGAACGACCACGCTCCTTCGCGGCGCATTGCTCGCCATGCCGATCGCATATCTCGTGCAAGGCGCGGCAATCTTCGACGTGTTCCCGATGTATCTTTGTCTCTTCACCTTCCTTGGATTTGCAACATACTATTTCTCCGTCCATCGTCGTGAGGATGTAACGGCAAACGCCAACTAGAAAACCATGCAAGAAGATCGCACCTATAAACAGCTCGCTGCCATCATCATCGCCGTTGTGATCCTCGGCTTTGCATACTACGGATCGTATCTTCCGATGCGCAAAGCGCAGGCGTTCATCTCAACGCTCCAAGGGCTGCAGACGAGCCCCGCGACATCCCTTCAGGATCTCGAAACCCGCGTGAGCGGCCCGCTCAACAAAACGTCTCCGATCGGCCAGGAGGAAATCGTCCGCAACCTCGCAAACAGCGTCCTCTCGTTCGTCCAGCAAGCAGGCACCACGACCTCGACCCAGCAGCTCGTTCAATTTCTCGACAACTACTACGATCCGATCTTGAACCGCGGCAAAGGCATGAGCTTTGGCCAGGACCTTTATCTTGAAGGCGCCGTGAACGAAGTTGCGTTTGTACAGACCGGAGGCTCCCAATATTTGAAAGACGCGCAGCACTGGTACGAATTGGGCGAACAGCTTGGCCCGAACCGCCCGCAGCCGCTCTACGGTCTCTTTGACGTCTATCGCGCCGAAAACAATGTGACGGGCACGATTGCGGTGGCAAACAAGATTCTCACGAACTGGCCCGGCGATACCCGCATCGAAACAAGCCTCGTGCAGTTCCTGCAATCGACAACGCCGACGTCCACGAAAAAGAAATAGTTTGCCCTAACGAATGGCTCCGGGACAAAAAACAGCAATGGTGTTCGGCGCCGGCGGCTTTATCGGCGCTCACCTGGTCCGCCGCCTCAAGCGGGAAGGCTATTGGGTGCGCGGCGCCGATTGGAAAGAGCCGGGATTCAGCAAAACGGAAGCCGACGAATTCATGGTCGGCGACCTTTCTGATCCGGACGTGATCAGGCAAACGTTCGACCGTCCTTTTGACGAACTGTACCAGCTGGCTGCCGACATGGGCGGCGCTGGTTTTGTTTTTACCGGCGATCACGACTCCGAAATCATGACGACGTCGGCTGGCATCAATGTGAATGTGGTGAAGTACGGCATCGCGCAGGGAAAAGGGCCAATCAAAAAAATATTTTATTCGTCTTCCGCGTGCATGTATCCTGCCTATAATCAGGAAGACCCGAATAATCCAAAGTGCTCTGAGGAATCCGCCTATCCTGCGGCTCCCGACAGTGAATACGGCTGGGAAAAATTATTCAGCGAACGGTTGTATCTTGCCGCGCATCGGAACTTCGGCACCGAAATCCGCATCGCGCGGTTCCACAATATTTTCGGTCCCGAAGGGACGTGGAACAGCGGCCGCGAGAAAGCGCCCGCGGCAATGTGCCGCAAAGTTGCGGAGACTCCCGACGGAGGCGAAATCGAAATGTGGGGCGACGGCAAACAGACCCGTTCGTTTTTGTATATCGACGAATGTCTTGAAGGCGTGAGCCGCCTAATGAAGTCTGGTTTTACGGGGCCGGTGAATATCGGTTCGGAGGAAATGGTCACGATCAACCAGCTCGCCGAAATGGTGATGAAGATCGGCCGCAAAAAACTTTCTATAAAACATATTCCCGGGCCGCTCGGCGTGCGCGGGCGCAATTCCGATAACCGCCTCATCAAAGAAAAGCTCGGCTGGGCGCCGAGCACCAAGCTCGAAGACGGGCTCCGCAAGACCTACGAGTGGGTTTACGCGCAGGCGAAAGCCGCAGGAACGGCAAAATAAATGATCACAACGTTTTTCCGCGGCGGCCTCGGCAACCAGATGTTCCAGTACGCAGCGGGCCTCGCGCTTGCCAAACGGAACGGCGCCGATTTTTTTTGCGATATCACGCATATAAACGACCGTTTTCCGCGCCGAAATTTTACGTATCGCACATTCGACCTGCCGAAAGTTTTTTCGATTGAACCGCGCTACACGGCGCTTTCAAAACTTTCCCAGGCGCTTCCGATCCCGGGCGTATGGCTCGGCATCGATTTGCTTTTTATGAATATCCGCGAGGAGTTCCATCAGCTCGAAATTATTTACGAAGACAAGCGATTGGAATTTGATCCTGCGGTTCTTGCCGCAAAAGGCAACGTGATGCTTTACGGCCGTTGGGAAAATGAAAAATATTTTAAGGATACCGAAGCCGACGTGCGCCAGGCGTTCCGGTTCCGCAATCTTTTAACGGGTGAAGCGTCGCTCGTCGCAAAACAGATCGAGTCGTCGAATTCCGTTTCCATCCACGTGCGACGCGGCGATTACGCCGCATTCAAAAATGTCCAGCAGACGATGGGGGAGACGAATATCAATTATTATCACGATGCGTTGCGCCACATGGCGTCGCGCGTGCAAAATCCGCGATTCTTTGTTTTCTCAGACGACGTCGAGTGGTGCAAAAAGAATCTGCCCCAGGAATTTTCGTATACCTTCGCCGAACCGACGAGCGCGGGGCCGCATGCGGCATTCCACCTCGAGCTCATGTCGCGCTGCAAGCACAACATCATCGCAAACAGCACGTTCAGCTGGTGGGGCGCATGGCTCAATGCCAATCCCGGCAAAATGGTGATTGCGCCAAAGCGCTGGTATGCAGATCCGGCGCTCGCGGGGAGCGACATTGTTCCTGTGGGGTGGGAGCGGCTGTAATTGAAATTCCTGCGCCGTTTCTTTTGGGGCTGGATTAAATTATAAAAAACCAATATTATTGGTTGGTACCTATGGCCAAAGAACCACGGAAAAAGGCAATCATTACGGGTATTACCGGGCAGGATGGGTCATATCTTGCCGACTTCCTTCTTTCAAAAGGCTACGAAGTGCACGGCATCGTCCGCCGCGCTTCGACCATGAATCGTGAGCGCATCCAGCATCTCCACCACGACCCGCACGCGTCGCGTTCGATAACGCTCCACTACGGTGATCTCGCTGACGCGAACACGATCCGCCGCCTCCTGTACGAAGTGGAACCGGACGAAATTTATCATTTGGGCGCGCAATCGCATGTGCGCGTGTCGTTCGATGTCCCTGAATATACGGCGAACATCACCGGCCTCGGTACGCTCCGCATTTTGGAAGCCATCAAAGATTACGAAAAAGATACCGGCAAGAAAGTCCGCTTCTACCAGGCATCGAGTTCCGAAATGTTCGGCGCCGCTCCGCCGCCGCAAAACGAAGAGACAAAGTTTTACCCGCGCAGCCCGTACGGCGCCGCGAAAGTTTTTGCCTATGATATGACCCGCAATTACCGCGAGGCGTACGGCATCTATGCGGTCAACGGGATCCTTTTCAACCACGAGAGCCCGCGCCGCGGTGAAGCATTCGTGACCCGCAAGATCGCGATCGGCGTTGCAAAAATTGCCGCCGGCCTCGAAAAGAAACTCTACCTCGGCAATCTCGAAGCGCGCCGCGACTGGGGATATGCGCCGGAATATGTTGAGGCCATGTGGATTATGCTCCAACAGCCGGAACCCGATGATTACGTGATTGGCACGGGCCAGTCATATAAGGTGCAGGATTACGTCAATCGTGCATTCGAAGTGGCGGGCCTCGGCGACCCAAAGCAGTACATCGGCATTGATGAACGCTATTACCGCCCGACTGAGGTCCGCTATCTTTTGGCAGACGCAACCAAAGCGAAAGAAAAATTGGGATGGCAGGCGGTAACCACATTCGATAATCTGGTGAAGATTATGGTGCGCGCCGAACTCCGCCGCCATGGCCAGCATGAACGCGCCGAAAAGATCATTGTGGAAAATCCGGTAACGTGGGTGAACGAATAATTATGAAAATATTCCTTTCCGGCGGATCGGGCCATTTGGGAAGCGTGCTCGTGCCGCGTTTGCGGGCGGCAGGGCACGAAGTATCTGCCCCACGGAGCAAGGAATGCGACCTCATGGTTTTTCATGAATGTCTTTCTGCAACCAAAGGATCAGACATGATCATCCATGCCGCAGCCGTCGCCAAATCGCGCGTGGAACAGATGGCGCATCCATCGGAATCGTTCCGGCCGAACGTCTTGATGACGCTGCAGATCCTCGAAGCGGCGCGCCAAAACAAGGTAAAGAAGGTTTTGATCGTAAACTCGTTGCGGGCCTATGCCGATATGGAAGCTCCCTTTAAAGAGGAGGCCTTGCTCGAATCAAAGGTTCCGAGCATCAAGAACAAGACGTTTGGCTATTACGGCCTTTCGAAATGGGTTTCGATCCCTGCCGGGAGGGCATACGCAGCAGAGTTCGAAGACATGAAAATCCGCGAAGTCGTTTTTTCAAATCTTTACGGCCCGAATGATAAATTTGATTTCGATCCGCCCCCGGCCGTCCCTTCATTCATAAAAAAGATCGCCGCAGCGAAGAAGCAAGCGATGCCTGCGTTCGATGCGGGGAACAATCCGGGCGCGACGCTCGACCTTCTTTATGTCGACGACGCTGCGGAACTTATGATGCGGGTTGTTGAAAACTTCGGCGATGGATCATTTGACATCATCAATGGCGGCGGCGGACGCTCATACGAGCTTCGCGAGGTCGCCGATACCGTCGCTGAAGCAGTGGGCTTTAGTGGTAAAATTACTTGGAGCGGCGAAATAAAAACCCCGCCGATGTTTCTTGATACGGAGAAGGCACATTCGCAATTTGACTGGAAGCCCTCAACAACTTTATCGAAAGGGATCAACAATACCGTCGAGTGGTTCAATAAAAACTATGGCAAAACAAAATAAAAACCCCGCCGGGCTCAAAGTGGGGGTTGGATCGCTTACGATCGGCCCGCTGGCAAAAAAATTGATCAACCAGACGCTCGATAAGAACCGATTGTCGTACGGCGATCTCACGATGGAATTTGAAAATAAGTTCGCCCAGCTCCATGGCGCCCGCTTCGGCATTTTTACGGTGAGCGGGACTTCGGCGCTCCAGGTGGCGCTGAACGCGATGAAAAATATCCACGGATGGAAGGATGGCGACGAAGTGCTCGTTCCGGCAATCACATTCATAGCAACGTCGAATATCGTTATTTCAAATAACCTCAAGCCGGTTTTCGTCGATATCGATCCGCGCACCTATAACATCGATCCTTCGAAGATCGAGGCAAAAATAACCAAACGGACCCGCGCGATCATTCCGGTGCATCTTTTCGGCCAACCGGCAGAGATGGACACGATCATGGCGATCGCACGCAAGCGCAAGCTCAAAGTGATTGCGGACTCCTGCGAAACGATGGATGCCCATTACAAGGGCAAGCCGCTTGGGGCGTGGGGCGATATCGTTTGCTTTTCAACCTATGTTGCCCATATTCTCATCACGGGCGTTGGCGGTCTCATGATTACCAATGATCCGCGCTATGCGACGGCGATGCGGAGCCTCATGAATCATGGCCGCGACACCATCTATTACAATATCGACCAGGACGACAAACTGGGCAGCAAAAAAGCATTGTTTACGATGGTGAACCGCCGATTTTCGTTTATTGATGTGGGCTACAGCTATCGCCTCACCGAACTCGAAGCGGCATTGGGGCTCGAGGGCCTTCAAAAGATGAAGGCGACCGTGCGCGGCCGTAAAAAGAACGCGGCGTATTTGACGAAGGCGTTATCAAGTTTCGCCAATGACCTCCAGCTTCCTTTCACGCCAAAGGGATCTGACAACGTTTATTTTTGCCTCCCGATCGTCATCAGGAAAAATAGCAAAATAAAGAGGGAAGACCTCGTGACATTCCTCGAAGAGCGGGGCATCGAAACGCGCTACATGATGCCGCTCTTGAGCCAGCCGGTCTACCGGAAGCTTTTTCCGGGCCTCGAAAAGAAGTATCCTGTTGCGCAATGGATTGAGAAAAACGGATTTTACATCGGCTGCCATCAGGACCTTTCCATGAAAGAGCTGCGCTACGTCGCAAGCGCATTTGAAGAATTTTTTAATAAAAAATAATGAACGGAGGAAAACCAACGCAGATTATTGTCGTCGGCCCCGACCACCACGGCGATTGGCCGAAGGATATTTATCTCGGCATCAAGCAAGCAGGCATTGGCGCGGAGCTCATCTTCACGAATACCCTCGTGAAAGGGACCGACAACAATACCGACATCAGCAAGCGGGCACGGCTCGAAAAGATCAAGCAGCTTTTCAGGAACTATGCGCGCCCGGTATTCAATTACGTGAAGAAGCGCCGCCGCTTGATGGCTGAGCGTTCGCTTTTTGACCAGGTGAATGCAGCACATCGGCCCGGAGAAAAGCTCCACGTGATGTTCATGTGGACGCCGCCGAGCATCGAGACGCTTAAAATTCTGAAAGAGAATAAAGATATCGTCCTGTCGCTTTGGCTCGGCGAAGCGCCGATCCGCGAGCCGCTGTGGCCGGCAACATTCCCGCACTTCGACCACTTCATTTATGTCGACGAGGAGTGGTATCCGATCCTTGCGCCCGACGTCCAAAAGAAATCAGCCTACATCCCGCTTGCTTCCACGCCAGAGAAGTTTTTCCCGATAAAACCCGAAGAGAAGAACGATAAGTTCAAATGCGACATCGCCTTCGTGGGCTATTATCTCGACGAGCGCGCCGAAGTGCTTTCTGTAGTGAAGGATTATGACCTCCATATTTATGGATACCGTTGGGAAAACGGGTTTGAAAAGTTTCCGTGGCTCAAAGAAAAATGGAAAGGGCCTCTTTCCAATGAAGATGCCAACCAGGCATTCAACGGCGCAAAGATCGAAATCGGCCGCGCCCTTTCGTTCGTCAAATTCGGGCATGTGGTTACCCAGCGCGTTTTCGACATCTCGCTTGCAGGGAATTTCCAGTTGAGCGGCTATGCTCCGAGCCTCGAAAAAATGTTCGGCGATTCCATCCCGATGTTCAATGATGCGAAAGAACTGAAAGAAAAAGTTGATTATTACTTGGCACATCCGGAAGAGCGCGAGCGGCTCGCGAAGAAGGCGCATGAAATTTGTCTTCGTGAACATACGTACGCGCATAGGGTCCAGGAGCTTATCAAAGTTTTGGGGATCACGGCGTAGAGCGATTGTATTGCAAAAAGAATATTTTTGTTGCATAATATCCCTCGGCATTAACTTCGCACGAGGAGGTTATTTTGGACAATCTGGAAACGCTCGTAACAACCGTTGGGCCTGCAAATACCGATTCTCGACGCATCATTTGGGAGCCGGTCAATGGCGACATGGGCAAATTCTGCCGATTGAATTTTTTCGATTGGACAGGCCAGGAAGCGCCCGGCGGTAACCATTATCACGAAAGAAACGAAGAAGTGTTTTTCGTGACCCAAGGAGAAATCTCCAAAATGGTCATCGAGAACATCGACACCAAAGAGCGGCATCGCTGGAAGCATCTCGGCGTTGGCACCGTAATTCATATGCCGGTGCGTCACGCCCATGCACTGGTGCTTGCTCCCGGAAGCAAAATGATCGCGCTGTGCTCCCAACCGTTCGACGAGAATGACAAGGACATGCCAGTCTACATGCTGCTCGACAAAAAAACGGGCGAAGAGATCCCGCAGGCGGTAGCCGCCTAGGGACGTGTGCGCCATGCTTCCCAAAGCATGGCGCATTTTTTAACCCTTTTATCCTTTGACTTTCGGCGCAAACTGCGCCATTCTATACCTTGTATCCAATGATTCACCCCTATCTCGAAGAATCAATCGCCCTCCAGAAAAAAGTATTGGAGGATAAAGCCATCGCTGCCACGTTCGATAAAATCGTGCATGCCACGCTCGCTAGCATCAAAAACGGCGGCAAGATTTTGGTTGCCGGCAACGGCGGCAGTGCTGCCGACGCACAGCACTTCGCGGCGGAATTCGTGGCAATGTACAAAATTGACCGCCGCGCCCATCCGGCGCTTGCGCTCACGACCGACACGTCGGTTTTAACCGCGGTGAGCAACGACCATCATTTTGACCGAGTTTTCGCGCGCCAGGTTGAAGCACTTGGGACAAAAGGCGACATCCTTTTCCTCCTCACGACAAGCGGCAATTCAAAAAATCTTTTGAACGCCGTCCATGTGGCAAAACAGCGCGGCGTGACGACGGTTGCGCTCCTTGGCAAAGGTGGCGGACCGATGAAGGGCCTCGCTGACTACGAGATCATTGTTCCTTCAGACAACGTGCCGCGCATCCAAGAGGTGCAGAAGCTCATCTTGCACAGCGTTGCAGAAGAAGTGGAGAAGCGGCATTACAACGAATATCTTTCATAGTGATATCATTATCGATATGGAAGTCGTGAAAACCAAATTGGAAGGAGTTCTGCTCATCAAGCCGGATGTGTTTGAGGATTTTCGCGGCACGTTCACGGAAACCTATAACGAGGAAGCGTATAAAAAAATCGGGATCACGGACCACTTCACCCAGGACGACATGTCGGTTTCGGTGAAGCACGTCTTGCGCGGCATCCACATGGAACCGTCGATCGCAAAAATCATTTCGTGCGGCTATGGAAAATTATATTGCGTCGTCGTAAATTGCGACGAGAAGTCGAAAGATTTTGGAAAGTGGGATGCGTTCACGCTGACCGACCGCAATCGGTGGCAGGTGTATGTTCCGCCGAAGCATGGCATCGGACATTTGGTATTGAGCGAAATCGGCATGTTCCATTACAAGCAATCGGGATATTACGATCCGGCCGGACAAAAGAGCTATCGCCACAACGATCCGAAGTTCAAAGTATGGTGGCCGATAAAGAATCCGATTCTTTCCCAGCGCGACGAAGAGGGTCGTTATGTCTAAGCTCCTGCGCAAAACCCGTTCATTCCTGGCATTCTGTTATCTTCATTCGCCGTTCTTTTCCGAAGAGCGGTATTTCCGTTTTCCGGTGGGCATTCTCAAACACGAAATGGAGGGGAAGGCTTCTTTTGAGATCATCCACATCGGAAGCCAAAAGAGGTTCCCGCGCGCGCTTTGGGAAAAAATATGCAAGCAACGGAGAGTCGGCAATATAACGGTTGTCGAGAATTGGGAAACGTCGCGCGGCCTTCCTAAAAATTTTTATGATTTTGCGTATGTCGATGACGGCCATTCGTATTCGGCCACGCGGAGCGATATTCTGCATGCTTCCGAATTGCTGCATGAGGGCGGCGTGCTTGCCGGCGACGACCTTGAGCTTTCGATGGATGAAGTTGATGCCCGGCTCACCGAACAGTGCCGGGAGGATAATCACTGCAAAGATCCGCGGAGCGGCATGGAATATCATCCGGGCGTCACGTTTGCCATCGGGGAAATTTTGGGAAATTCGTTTTCTCGCGACCGGGCATTCTGGGCGGCGCGTCGCATGCAAAACGGCTGGGGCAAATACGGGCAATAAAAATCGCATGACATGCAGTCATGCGATTTTGCTGGTAGAAGCGCCTACGGAACGACGCAATCCCAGGTTCTGATGAGCGGATCGAGCTCTTTCCAAAAGTCATCTGGAATAGGGAACGATGCGAATGCGACATTCTGTTCGACTTCTTTGCGGCTGCGACATCCGGGAATGCAAAGCGCAAATTGCGGATGGCGGACGCACCACTGGATCGCTGCCGCGCCGAGCGGGACATCGTGGTTTTCACAAACCTTGATGAGCGTTTGGACATAGGTGCGAACTTCCGGGGCGAAATGCCGTTGTTGGTATTTGCGCCCGGCATTGAATCCTTCCGCAAGAATGCCGCGCTCTAGCGCGGTTGCTGCGATGAGCCCGACGCTGTTTCGTTCGGCCCATGGGATAATGAACCGATTTGCGGTTTGCGAGATCAAACTCCATGAGCCGACGACAATTGCGGCATCGCACATGCCGGATGCAATATAGTGGCTTGCTGTTTCCGGATTGTCCGCTCCGACGCCGAGATAGTCGGTCATGCCATAATTGCGGACATCCAACATGGCCGTGTAAGCCCCCTTCTTACCAAAGATGAAGGACGGCCTAACGCCCATGGGGTCGTGGAGGTTGAGGATGGATACCATGCTTATGCCAAGGCGTTCGAGGCTTTGGTCGAAGCTCCGCCGCGCTGCATCGTATGAAAAATCATACGAATCGTGCGGATAGAGGTGTCCGATTTTAGTTGCAACGAATACTTGGCCTTTGATGTCGGGGCGCTCGTTAAGCGCCATGCCGATGAAGCTTTCACTCGAACCCTTGCCGTACCACGGTGCGGTGTCAATAAAACGGATGCCTGCGTCGAGTGCCGCAATGACCGCATCGACACCAAGGGTTTCGTTGGCGAGCGTTCCGAATCCCGGACCGTCCGCATATTGCGCTTGTGCCAAATTGGAGTGGGGAAGGCCGAGCGGGCCAGTACCCAGTCCGAGAATAGGCGTTACGATGTTTGTGCCGATCAATTGCTTTTGCTGCATGCGCCTGCCTCCCATGCCGAACCGTGAATTTGAATAAATTGTAAACTAGTGCCGCGCTTCTTATATCATTTCTGTTGCCTAAACTCAAGCAGCGTCGTATCATAGGAGCATTATGAAACCACAAAAGATTCTCGTGACGGGCGGCGCAGGCTATATCGGTTCGATCCTCATCCCCGAACTTTTGCGCGCAGGGCACGAAGTGACGGTCATCGATAATTTTTTATATAGCCAGAGTTCGTTGCTCGACGTTACGCATTTCAAGACGCTCACCGTCGTCCGCGGCGATGCGCGCAACGAAGCGCTCATAAAAAAGCATATCGAAGGAAAGGATTTCATTATCCCGCTCGCGTGCATTGTCGGAGCTCCCGCATGCGACGCCGATCCGGTGGCCGCCCGCACGATCAACCTCGAAGCGGTGCAGATGATTTTGCGTCTGCGCAAGCCGGAACAGAAAATTATTTTCCCGAATACAAACAGCGGGTATGGCCGCATGCAGGAAGGAGTGGCATATTGCGACGAAACGAGCGCGCTTGATCCGGTTTCGCTCTACGGCAAGCTCAAGGTGCAAGCCGAGCTCGAGATTTTGGCGGCTAAGAACGCGATCACGCTCCGTCTCGCAACGGTTTTCGGAGGCAGTCCGCGCATGCGCATGGATCTTCTCGTGAATGATTTCGTGTATCGCGCCCTTATGGACCGCACGGCGGTGCTTTTTGAGCCGCACTTCAAGCGCAACTACATCCACGTCCGCGACGTGGCGCGCGCGTTCATGCACGCGATGGAGCATTTTGAAAAAATGAAAAACGAGCCGTACAACGTCGGCCTTTCGGATGCAAATTTGAGCAAGAGCGAACTTTGCGCGGAAATCAAAAAGCAGCTGCCAAAATTTGTCTATGTCGAATCGGCGATCGGGGAGGATCCCGACAAGCGCAACTATATCGTGAGCAACGCAAAGATTGAAAAGACCGGCTTCAAGCCGCAGTACTCCCTGCAGGACGGCATCACCGAACTCATCAAGGTGTATCAAATCGCGCAGAGGAACGACTTCACGAATCTTTAATCTTTTCGTCGGCGTTTCTTGGCGCTGTCATCATTGACGGATTTATGTCAATTTGGTATTATTTCCGCGGTATTTTTGACGCGAACAAAATGAAAGGAGTCCACTTTGAACAGTTTCTTGGAACAACTTGCCTCCGATTTGAGAAAAGCGTATATCACTCCAAACGTAAGCCGTGGGCACGATTTTTACCATATCGAACGGATGGTGGCGCGTGGTCCAGAGATCCGTGAATACCTCGTGTTCGAGATGGACGAATATGTCGCGGCGGTGTGGTTGCACAACGTTGACCGGTGCGTTCCCCTAAAACAATTGACGGCGGAGCTCGGCGGACTGAGAAAGTGCATCCTTTCGCTTTTGGAAGGGAGCGATTTTTCTCCTGAGGCCAAAGAGAGGATCATCGACGCAGTGCTTCAGCACAGTAAAAAAGACGATGAACCAGGCGATAGCCCTCTGCTGCTCGCTCTTCGGGTGGCAGATAAGTTGGACCGTTTTATTCCAACCCTTCTCGTGGAAGCTCCTGCGTCATGGGGGCACCTGCCGATTTTCGTGGCCCAACATCCCTTCGGTTATGATCCCACCGAGGCCGGTGAACGGGGTACCGCCGGACATCAGAGCATCTATCAGACGTATTATCGGGTGCTTGAGTGGATCCCGATGATGCCTGAATGGGCTCGGGGCCTGATCCGTCGGGACCATCTTCGGCTGTTTATCACCTTCTTGCGGCTCTTGGGAGCGCAAGCGGCAGATCAGTTCCACGTGACCAACCAGGTTGAAGATGATATTCGTCACGCTCTTGGTCCCTGCTACGAATGGGCCAATGTATACATCGCGTGAGCATTTTCAGTTTCCTGCGGGCACCTTGCATAAGGGTGCCCGTTTTTTATTCGCAAAATTTGGAAAAAGGTGTACGATAAGCCATATGTATAAAAGAATTCTTGTGACGGGTGGCAGCGCGGTTGCGGGCGATGGGTTGAAGAGCGTCGTGGCGAAAGGGGAATATGACGGACGCGAATTTATTTTCCCGACGTCAAAAGAGTGCAACATGCTCGATTTTGAAGCGACCCAAAAATTTGTCGCGGATTGGAAGCCGGATGCCATTGTGCATTTCGCGGCCATCTCCGGCGGTATCCAGCTCACTATCGACCATCCGGCAAGCGTCATGCGCGACAACATCATCATGAACTTCAACGTCGCTGAAGCGGCGCGGGTGAACGGAGTTAATAAAGTTTTAATGACGCTCTCAGCGGCAATCTATCCTTTGGACACGCCTCTCCCCATGAAAGAAGAAGATATGCATAAAGGTTATCCGCATGAGACGAATTACAGCTACGCATTTGCAAAACGTCTCATCGACCCGATGGCCAAAGCATACAAGAAAGAATATGGCATGAGCATCGTTGGCATCATCCCTGGCGCGATCATAGGCCCCAAAAGCAACTTCGATCCCAAAAGCTCTACGGCAATCCCGGCGCTCATCCGGCGATTCTTTGAAAACCGCGGGAACAACGATCCTCTCGTTGTTTGGGGCGATGGCTCACCCGTGCGCCAGTTCACCTCGGACGAAGACATCGCCCGCATTGCCATGTGGTGCATTGATAATTATGACGATCCGCAGGTTTTGAATGTGAGCACCATGGAAGATCTCTCTATCAAAGAGGCAGCTTATGTCATCGCCAAAGCGCTCGGCGTGGATTCCGGGCGCATAACATTCGACACGACAAAGCCCGCAGGAACCCACAGTCAGGGCGTGGACAATAGCAAATTCGTTTCGCTTTCACATTTCAAATACACGCCGGCGCGTGAAACGATAACGCGGACGGCGAAATATTTTGCAGAACATTATCCCGATCCGAAAAAACTGCGGTTGTAATAATCTATTATCACGCCATGAACTATCGCACCATCGGGAAAACCGGGATCACCGTTTCCGAGATCGGTTTCGGGGCGTGGGGGATCGGCGGTGAAACGCAGGACGGTGCAAATTCATACGGCAAGACCGATGACGCAGAATCAAAGCGCGCGCTGGAGCGCGCCTTTGAACTCGGCATCACGTTCTATGACACCTCAAACATTTATGGCTACGGCCACAGCGAGGAATTGCTCGGCGAAGTTTTTAGCAAGCGGCGCGATAAAGTCGTGATAGCGGGAAAAGCGGGATTTACGAAGCACGACGGCCCGCACGATCTCTCGCCGGCATATTTACGAAAGTGTCTTGAAGAAAGCTTGCGCCGTTTGAAAACCGATTATATCGATGTCTACCAACTTCACAGTCCGCCGATCTCGCTCATCGAAGAACATCCGGAATGCGTTGAAGAATTGCAGAAGATGAAATCCGAAGGCAAGATCCGCGCGATCGGCATCTCGGTAAAAGGTCCGGGCGACGCTCTTCCTGCCATCGAAAAATTTGGTTTCGAATCGGTACAGGTGAATTTCAATCTGATTGACCAGCGCGCGCTCGAGACTGGCGCGTTCGAGGCGGCACGGAAGCACGGCGCAGGGATCATCGCCCGCACGCCGCTCGCGTTCGGATTTCTCACGGGCGCAATAACCGATCTTCATTTCCCGCCGCATGACCATCGTTCGGCATGGCCGGAACGGCAATTGAAGCTGTGGGCGGATGCCCCAAATGCGTTTGCATTCCTTCGCAAAGGGAAAGACTGGACGCCCACGCAGCTTGCCCTCAAGTTCTGTATCAGTTTTAATGCCGTATCGGCGGTAATTCCCGGGATACTCCATCCAAGCGAGGCCGAGCAAAATGCAGCGGCGAGCGAGGGGGCGCTGCTTACCAAGCAGGAGATTGATGCCGCAATTGAGGTCTATAAGACACGCGAGTTTTTCGACAGATCTGCCGTGCGCAAGGTCGCATGACGCGATTCTTGAAACGCCCAATTCGGCGTGTTATAGTCGTGTATACCTATGACCAAAGAAGAACTTATCCAATTTGAACAGGAGATAGCTGACGCCTATTGTGCCGGCCAAATCAGGGGCCCGGTGCATCTTTCTGATGGAAACGAAGACCAGTTGATCGAATTATTTAAAGGCATCAAAAAATCGGACTGGGTTTTTTCGACGTGGCGCAGCCATTATCACGCGCTCCTTCACGGCGTTCCCAAAGAAGAGGTGAGAGCCGAGATCATGAAGGCCAACAGCATCACGCTCAGTTTCCCCGAGCACCGCTTTTTCACGTCCGCAATCGTAAACGGAATCACTCCGATCGCCGTCGGCGCCGCGATGGGCATAAAGAGAAAGGGAGAAGACCGGCATGTTTGGTGTTTTGTCGGTGACATGGCGGCGGAAGCGGGAGTTTTCTATGAAAACGTAAAATATGCCGATAACCACGGCCTCCCGATCACGTTCGTTGTCGAAGACAACGGGCAGAGCGTCGGTACGCCGACGGATGTCGTCTGGGGATACGACAGATCGAAAGAGAAGCCGGATTATTTAAAATGGGACAGGAAGAATTTGATTTATTATCGTTACGAGAAAAAATGGCCTCACGTCGGGGCTGGCGTATGGGTGACATTCTAAACTATGAAATATCGTGAAGAATTAAGAAGGGCGGTCCTTTATCTCGCAGAACACCCGAAGACCATTTTTATCGGGCAGAGCGTTTCATATCCCGGCAATGCGATCTATACCGGATCCCTCAAGGATGTCCCAATGGAGAAAAAAATCGAAATGCCCGTATTCGAAGAAACGCAAATGGGCATGTCTATCGGCCTCGCCATGGAAGGATTCATTCCGGTCAGCGTTTTCCCTCGGTATAATTTTTTGATTGTTGCGGCAAACCAGCTCATCAATCATTTGGATAAGATTCCTCATATCTCACATGGCAAACTTCGCCCGAAGGTGATCATAAAGACAATGGTGGGCGGCGTGCGGCCGCTTGATCCGGGAGTTCAGCACAAAAGCAACTTCACCGAGGCGTTCCGCCATCTCGTTTCGGAAAATATTGTCATCGAAGACCTCACCGAGCCTGAGATGATATTCCCTGCGTATCAGCGGGCGCTTGAAAGGGAAGATGGCAAGTCGACGATTCTGGTTGAGTACGGCGACTTTAATAAGGAAAAATAACTCTCTCGCGCGCAGCGTGGCGAGGGTTTGTCTGGATTTTAGCGCTGGTATCTTCCTTTGGATTGTGGTTTAATACCCGTGTTTCCCTATGATTATCACGCGGACCCCATTTCGAATGTCATTTTTTGGCGGCGGGACGGACTATCCCGTCTGGTATGAAAAGCACGGAGGTGCGGTACTTTCGACTACAATCGATAGATTTTGTTATGTGACGTGCCGTTACTATCCGCCGTTTTTTGACGCCAAGGTGCGCGTCGTTTGGTCAAAGATCGAACTCGTTCAAAACGCGAACGAACTTGAACATCCGATTGCACGCCACACGTTAAATTTTTTAAATCTTCCCAAAAATATTGAAATTCATCACGCCGCCGATCTTCCGGCTCGCTCCGGCCTTGGTGCAAGTTCGTCGTTCACCGTCGGTCTCTTGAACGCTCTCTATGCGTTGCTTGGGAAAAAGACAACTAAAGCGGATCTGGCTTCCGAGGCCATCCATATCGAGCGCGTGCTTGCCGGGGAAACCGTCGGCTCGCAGGACCAAGTGGCCGCCGCATTCGGCGGCTTCAATAAGATAGTTTTCCGCACCGACGGGAATATCGAAGTTATTCCTTTGAGCATTTCAGGCAATGTGCTTCGCGGCCTCAAAGATCGCTTGCTGCTTTTCTTCACCGGCCTTTCGCGCAGCGCTTCCGAAGTCGCGAGCGTACAGGTTAAGAATACTCCACAGAAAGAAAAAGAGCTGATAGCCATGCACGACATGGTGGACGAAGGGGTGAAATTTCTTGAAAACGGCGCACTCGACGACTTCGGCAAACTGCTTCATGAAGCATGGCAGATGAAGCGGAGCTTGACGCCGCTCATCGCGAACGGCCACATCGATGCGATCTATGAAGCTGCGCGGAGCGCAGGCGCGATCGGAGGCAAGCTTCTTGGTGCGGGCGGGGGAGGATTTATGCTCGTGTACGCGGATCCTTCCCGGCACAAGGCAATCAAGGAAAAACTTTCAAAATTCCTCTGCGTGCCATTCGACTTTGAACAAGAGGGGACGCAGGTTATCCACCAGAGCGGAGGCGTACTCGATGGTGTAAACTTTACATAATCATTAAAAAACCATGAACGACCAACCCCAAAACAAAGCTCCCCGGATCTCGATTTTGATGCCGTCGTGGAATGCGGAAAAATATGTTGCGAGCACGCTCGATACGATCGTCATGCAGTCGTTCACGGATTGGGAAGCGATCGTTATGGATGGCGGATCCAAAGATCGGACTGTGGAAATTGCCCGCGGATACCAGAAGAAATATCCGAATATCCGCATATTTTCTGAGCCGGACGAAGGTCCATATCATGCAATCCACAAAGCTGCCCTTGCCGCGCGGGGCGAATTTTTAGTTGAAATGTGTTTTTCGGATGGCTATCTCGATAAGGATTGGTTTGCGAAGTGCGTTGCCGCGATGGATGCCGACCCGGAACTTTCGCTCGTGTGGGGCATTCCTTTTGACATGACGGAAGAAGGAGAGCTCAAAGGCCCAAGTTATGTATATGCCCGTTTCCTTCCAGATGAATACCGGGCGAAAAGCCCCAAAACCCCAGTGCTCAAAAAATTTATTAAGAAAATCGACGTTCGCCGTCCGTCGTCAATTTTGCGCGTAATCAAAAAAATCAATCCCACAAACGCGCGCATGGCGATCCACATGTTCAAACACGAAGAGCCAAAAAACAAAGAGGCATGGTTCCTCTATTGGCTCGAAACCGGAACAATTTTTCCGGATCTCAACATGTTCATGACAAAGAAAGTCTTTTTTGATTGCATGGAGCCATATGTCATGGGAACCCGTGAGACTGGCGATTGGATGCAATTTTATTTCAACTTCAACACCAAAGGATTCCTCTCGCGATGCATTCCGGTTCCGGCAAACTTCGGCCGCGTGCATGAAGGATCGGTGAGCGATCGTGTGAGAGGGTACAACGACGAGAAGCATCGTCGATATATAAAAATGGTCGTCGAGTTTGAGAAAAAGACACTATCACATCCCGGACAATTTTCGTTCGTCGATCGCGAAGGAAATCCGGTGCGGACGCTCGCCGACTACCAAGGAGGGCCCCGATAAATAAAGGGCGGCGGCAGGGGATTCGTCAACGACCGATGATCGATTTGATTGCCGCTTTCACAGTCGGCGACTTCAGCGCCGTTTTTTTAAGATTGTTTGCAATCGCACGTTTTGCAGAGGCGCTCCGGTCTTGTCTGAAAATTGCATCCCGGTAAGGAGCCACCGCCTCGATTGCCTTCTTATTCGCATACCAGAGTTTTTTCCGTCCATCAATTGAATAACATGTCAGATATTTTGAAAGGATGGATTTGATGGAGGTGAGAACCTTGACCCCCTTTTCGACATAAGCGAGATCGTCATAGACCGTGTCGTGGTTTTCTTCATACAGCAAGCCCTTTTCGGCGATGGTTGATCCGATGATGCCAGCGTATTCATCAACCTGATTTCGCGTCATTTCCCCGAACGAGCCGGTGTTGATAATGAGGTCGAATTTTGTGACATTGACAAGGTCCTGAGCCAGAAAATTCGGCACGAAAGTAAAGCGGCTTCCCTTTGGATCGAGAACCGATTTGTCGCGGCCGTCGTAGATCGATTTCTCATCCACATACTGCGGCATTGTGACTTGCAGATAGATGGAAGAAAAGAAAAGCGATTCGGCGAGGTCAATCATATAGTAGCGCGCATTAGGCAAAAGCTCTTTTAGCTTATAGGCGAGCGCTCCGTAGCCGCTTCCAATCTCGAGTATTTTTGGCTCCTCAAGTGTTGCCAGGCGATCAAGCACGCCCTCGAAATATAATGCGGAAATATGCTTTTGATACATAAGCGTATCATCATTCACGATGCCGCCATTTATAACCCACCCGCACTCTGCCATGATCCGCGGTGGACGATAAATATATTTGTCGGGAAGGCCTGCGGTCTTTTTCTTATAGGCTTTCAATAATTTTTTGGGGACGACGTTGTGGTGGGCGATTGTGTAGGGGAGCAGGGAATTACCGGGAAAAAGATACGTGTGCAAGCGCCAGGTGTTTACAACCTCATACGTCGGGTTAAAACAATATGCCATAAGCTGGATCAGGTCCCAGATAAAATTTGGATCGACCGTGCCAGGATTGGACGTCTCCCGCTCTGCTATGAGTTTGCCACGATGGGCAATGATACTTCTTAGTTTTCCCGCCAAGAGTGATGCCTTGCGATAGTCTTCCTGCGAAATACTCGGGAAATTTTCCTCGAAGAGCTTTTTGCTGTTCTCCATAATTCCCTTATTATATCATCAGTTTTCGGTTAGCTGCTAGTATGTCTTGCCGTGTATAATATAGTGGTGAAAACCACCGTCGTAAGCATCCTTATGCCGACCTATAATCGCGTCGGCCTCCTCGAGCGGTCCATCAAAAGCATCCTGCGGCAGTCGTTTGCCGATTTTGAATTGCTCATCGTGAACGACGCCTCGACCGACGGCACAAAGGCATACCTCGACTCGCTTGCCGCGCACGATGCGCGCGTGCGGCCGATCCATAACGCCCGCAACAACTATCCGGATATTTCAAAAAATTTGAACGAAGGCCTCATGCAGGCGCGCGGCAAATATATCGCGCGGCTTGATGACGACGATTATTGGTGCGATGACGAAAAATTGCAAAAACAAGTTTCATTCCTCGATTCGCATCCCGATTATATGATCGTCGGCGGAGGAACGATCGTGATCGACGAAAACGATACGGAGCGGTTCCGGTATTTGAAACTCGAAACGGATGAAGCGATCCGCAGCAAGGCGCTTTTTGCAAATCCATTCACGCATTCCACGGTGATGTTCCGCCGCGAGGATGCCGTTGCCGTCGGCGGATATGGCAACTTCAAAAATGCGGAAGATTGGGAGTTGTGGCTCAAGCTCGGCGTGCGCGGGAAGTTCTATAACTTCCAGGAATATTTTGTGCGTTATCTGCTCACCTCGCAAAGCAAAACATTTTTATTCAAGCGTTCGCAATCGGAGGAAATATTAAAAATTATTAAAGCGCACCGGAACGAATATCCCAACTTTCTTGGCGGTTACCTGCTGAATTTCGGCCAGTATTGCTACAGTTTATTGCCCGACGGCTTGCGCAATGCCCTCTACAACACGCTCTCGCGCGCCAAGCGCACGGTATTCTCTTCGCAATCATAAATTCGTATTACAATTGAGGAGTAACCATGGACGACACCATAGCATTGGCATTTCTTGACCAGGACGGCGTGATCACAAAAGAAGTCCACCATCTCCATCGCATGGAAGATTTGGAAATTCTTCCGAATGTCGCGAAGGCGATCCGCGCAATCCGGGCGAAAGGATTTAAGATTGCCGTCATCACGAACCAAGCCGCTGTTGCAAAAGGGATTGTCGAGCTCGATCAGGTTCTCGCCCTCCAAAAAGAAATCGTGCGCCGGCTTGCCGACGAGGGCGCCGTCATCGATGGCTATTTTTATTGCCCCCATCATCCGCAAGGGACGGTCGAGCCGTACAACCGTGAATGCGACTGCCGCAAGCCGGAGCCTGGCATGTTCAAAAGGGCGGCCGTAGAGTTCCAAGAAAAATTCGGCAAAAAAGTCGATTTCTCGGCGAGTGTTACGGTCGGTGATAAGACAGGCGATATCCTTGCCGGGCAAGCGGTCGGAACGCGGACCGTTTTGGTAGAGACCGGCTACGGCGGCAAAGACGGCGTGCACGAGGCAACCCCTGATTTCGTCGCCAAAGACCTCTTTGATGCGGTTCAGTACTTCTAACCGTATAACCAAGAGCAAATCCCCGTGGGATTGATAATATTTCACAAATCTGTTTAATATATAGCGTATGAAAGGCGTTATTCTCGCAGGTGGAAACGGAACCCGATTGCGTCCAGTGACCTTCGAAATTCCCAAACCCCTCATCACGATTAAGAAAAAGCCGCTCATCAATTATAATCTCGATCTTCTGACCGCGGCGCATGTTGACGACGTCAAGGTGATTATTCGTCCGCAGGACGATCCGGATTACAAGCGCTGGCTCCGCGAATATGCGCCCCACTATCCTTCGATGAACATCGAGCTTATCCTCGAATCGGAGCCGATGGGGACGCTCGGCTATGTTTTCCATCATCTCCAATCGTGGATCGGCAAGGATGATGTGTTTGTGGTGAACGGCGACGTGATCCACAAAGGCGTCGACGTGAAAGCGATGCTCAAGCACCACGGCACGATTGGCATGCCCGCGACGATCGCGCTCATCAAAGTGGATCGTCCCGACGATTATGGCACGGCAGTTCTTGACGGCCACACCATTACTGAATTTGCGGAAAAAAAGAAAGGCCTTCCCGCCGGCCTTGTAAACGCTGGCCTCTACATGATCACGAACAAGGCGCTGAAGCACATTGCGGAAGCCGGCGTCACCGGTCCGAAATATTTAATGTTTGAAAAAGAGATGTTCCCGGTGCTCGCAAACAGCAAGAAACTCGGCGGCTTTGTTGCCGACGGCGGCATGTTCTACGATTGCGGCACGTTTGAACGCTGGGAGAAGGCGATCAACGAAGTTTAAACAATCGGTGCTGCCGGATCCTGCGTGGGAAAGATGAGCCGCTTCATTTCAATGAGGAGCGGCTCCCGGAAAAGGCGCAAAGCTCCAAAGAAAACGATCACCGAAATGACGATGGTTGCTATCACGTTCAGATGGGCAAAATAAAGGCCAAGGGTGACAAGGCCCATGGCTGCGCTCGCGAAGACGATCTTTTTGAGATGCGGTGCCACTTCGAAGTAATTAAGTTTTTTCATGATATGCCAGAGATACCAGTTGGTCACGATCTGCGTGATGAGGGTTCCGATGGCAGATCCCGTCATGCCGAACGGCGGAATGAGGATGATGTCGAGCGCTACGTTCAACGCGCCAGCGATAGCGGAGGTGATAATGAGGCTCCGCTGGTGGTTGTAGGCGAATATGGCGTTGCTCACGATCGTCGCGGGGAAGTCGACGATCATTGTGAGCATGAGGATTTTGAACGCCAGGCTGCCTGATGCGTATGCGCCGCCAAAGATGAACGTCATGATGGGGGTTCCCAGAATGAAACCGCCGATCGCGAGCGGAAGGGAGCCAATGAAGACGATGCTCACGGCCCGCTCCAGCGCCGCGCGGAAGCGCTCATTGTCTTTGCCCGCAAGGCGCGAGAAAAGCGGCAGGGTGCTGAATTGGATAACGGTGGGAACAAGATAGAGCACCTGCACGACGCGGATGGCGGCGGAGTAGATGCCGACTTCCGAAGCGCTCCGCATCCAGCTCAAGATGAGAATGTCGGCGTTCGTGAGGAGAAGGCCGAGCGCGCTCGTTACGGCAAACGGCCACGCCGCCTTGAGAACGGGGGAGACGAGCGAGGACGTGAAATGCCGCGAAAGATCTTTGAAGTACGTGCGAATGATGATGATTGCAAGCGATATGCCGAGGATGTCTCCCCCAACGTATGCCCACGCAAGCGATGACGGCGCTTTTACGAGCGTTATAAAAAGGAATCCAAAAAGGAGAATGCCGATATTCGTGAGGATGAATATCGCCGCGTCATACTCCATGTGCTCCATGCCGCGCGCAACGGATGTGAAGAAGTCGCGAAGCGTGTCGAGGGCGAGGATGATGGCGACGATCGGGAGCAGTGCCTTTGCTCCGGGCAGGGTCGAAAAGAACGGGGCAATAAAGATGATGACGCCAACGCCCACGAGCATGAGGACGATTTTCATGGCGAACGTCGTCGAGAAAAGCTTGTGGCGGTCCTCGTCGTCCGATTTTGCGATATCGCGCATGAGGATGCCGTTCAGGCCCGGATCCATGAAAAGCGTGAGGAAGCCGGAGAGCGTGATGGCGTAGGAAAACACGCCCCATCCTTCGGTGCCGAGGACGCGGGCGCCATAAATGACGATGGCGGCTTTGATAAATCGTCCGCCAAAATTGGAGACCGAAAGCCAAAAGCTGTTTTTGGCGATGGTCTGTTTCGCCGATTCATTCTTGAAAAGAAATGCCTTGATGCGGGCGGAAAACGGCGGTCGAGCTTCTGATTCCATGGTTATTAGTGTACCGCAACCGCGGGACTTTCGCATTTTAGAATTTTTTAATCTCCGACGTGCTAGGGTTTCATATGCTTTATTTTTTACGGAATGCAATTGCGGTGGCAGCCACCGTTAGCTTCGCCTTTTTCGTGTTGTGTCCGGCCGTTCATGCCGACGCTCCGGCAACGGCGACGGCTATGTTTTTTAACCAGCTCGACGACTCGTCGAATTCGGTGGGAAGCTGGTACAACGACAATTGGTATCAGCTTGGCCGGGGATTCGCCGGCACCATCAACGCCATAACACTCGAAGGAATGGTCGACGCCGATATGTTTTCCGCCTCCGAAATCTATCTCAAAGAATTCGAGGATCAAAATTATACGCGTCTCGTAACGACCTACACGATTTCCGACAATGCTCCTTTCGATCATGACGGCTTCAAAAAAATAACTTTCGACCACCTTTCAATCCCGATCAACCCGAGCCATTATTACCGCCTCGATACGTTTCAAAATCGACAAAATACGAGCGTGATTCTCAAGGGGACGCCCGGCCTCGGTACGGCCATGCGGGACTGGTTTGTCTATGGCACGGGAAAAGTGGAAAGCACCTATCCGTTTTATCCCTACGTCATCGTCACCGGACAATTCCTCGAACCGCTCGTCATCGTGCCCGGCGTGATGGGGTCGGAACTCAGCGCTTCAGGGACCGATCTTTCGGCGGGCAAGCAGTATTGGCCCGATGTGACCGATATGGTGAATTCGGACGACGACGCATATCTCAATGCGCTTGCATTGGATGCGAACGGCATGCAGGTTGCGGGAAAGGAAATGGCCGCGAGCGACATCGTGCGAGAGGCCACGGGAACCTACAACCGCCTTGTGGTGCCGATACCGATCGACGAAAAAATATACGGGGATCTCATCGCGCAATTCGTAAACGACGGCTATCACGAAGGAGAAAATCTTTTTGTTGCGCCGTACGATTGGCGCTTGGATCTCGCATCGTCTGCCCAAGCGGTGGGCGGCGTGATCCAAAACGCCGTGGCACATTCGCCCGACGGGAAAGTCAATATTATCGCCCATAGCATGGGCGGGCTGGCCATAAAACAATACCTGGCGGGGGTTGCCGACGCGTCGTTCATCCATAAGCTGATCCTTTCCGGAGTTCCGCAGCTTGGCTCGCCAATGATATTTAAAACATTGGAGTACGGCGACAACCTTGGGTTTTCGGTTGGACCATTCGACATTCTGAATCCCACGGAAGTGAAATCGATTGCGCAAAATATGCCGGGCATCTACGAACTTTTGCCGTCGCGGCGTTTTGTCTCGGTTGATGGCGGCTATGTTTCGCGCGACTCGCATGATGCGAATGGAAATGTTTCCACGCAAGCGCTTGGATTCGACGACACCAACGCATTCCTCCTTGCAAACCCCGGTGATTCGCGGAACGCGAGCCTGCTTTCGAGAGCCGACCAGTTCCATGCCGGACTCGACGCCCAGCCGATAGTAGGGTCTACGGGCGCCGCTGCCGCCGGCACGGAAATCATAAACGTGGTCGGCTGCGAGAACCCCACGCCCTCGCGCTACGACGTGCACGATGACGGTTCGATCGACGTTGATTGGGCGAACGGGGACGGCAGCGTCCCGGTTGATTCGGCCATGAACCTTGCAAATGGCTATGAAAATTATTTTGTTTTGAACTCGGAAAATGGCGTTGACCACGAAGGCCTGGTCCGAGATTCTCCCATGCTCGCGTTTCTTCAAGGAGCCATTGACGGCACGCTCCCGTCGCTCGCGCTCCAATCGCTCGGCATGTCGACGGCAACGGAAGATTGCCTCGCGGGCCGCGGCGCCGATCGTCCTGCGACATTCGCGGTGAGCGCTTCGGGATCGAGCACGATCGATGTTTACGATGCCGCAGGCAATCACGTGGGAGTGAATGCCGCGGGCGACGTCGATCTCCAAATTCCCGGGAGCTCCTACGACACGATTGGCGGCACCACGGTTGTGACGCTGCGGGCGCCGAGCACGACTGCGGCAAGCGGCGCCTATTCGGTGACGGTCAAAAAATCAAAGACGGCATCGTCAAAAACAAAGGTTTCGGTGAAGGCGTACGATAGCGCCGTGAATGTCGTCACGACAACGGTTTTCTCCGACGTTCCGCTCGATGCGCCGTCGTCATCGGCCACACTCACGATTCGAGCAACATCCACCCCCATCCTCACGGTCGATGAGGATGCCGCAGGGGCGGCTGCGACCGGCACGGTAATTGCGCCTGACGGCGCTCTCAGTTCGGCGGAGCTTCCGCTCACGGCTGCCTGCGTTCAGATAAAAACATAACCATGTCCCGCAAGGTCAAAATATGGATCATCGGCATAGCCATCGTGATCATAGCGATTCTCGTAGCCGCCTATTATACGATTCCATTGTTCGTCCATCTTGACGGATTCGCATCGTAAAAACGGATCGTACTATTCCGGATTCGAGATCAGCGATTTCACCGTCTTCAAGATGATCGCCCAGTCGAGGACGACGGAACGGTTTTTCAGATAATAGATATCGTATTCAAGCTTTTGCATCACGTCCTCGATCGTGGTGTCTTTGCGCCAGTGGATCTGGGCCCAGCCGGTCACGCCTGGTTTTGCGAGCAGGCGAACCTCGTAATAGGGGATCTGGGATTTGAGTTTCTCAACGAATTCGGGGCGCTCCGGACGAGGGCCGACAAATGAAAGGTCGCCCTTCACGATGTTCCAGAGCTGTGGGAGCTCGTCGAGGTGCGAGAGGCGCAGGAACCGTCCGATGCTCGTTGCCCGCGGATCGTTCAGCGAGCTCCATACGGCGCCGTTCTTTTCGGCGTCGATGCGCATGGTGCGGAATTTGTAGAGCGTGAACGGACGCTCTTTTTCGCCGACGCGGATTTGGCGGTAGATGATGGGGCCGCGCGACGTGAGTTTTATGAGGATTGCGATGAGAAGTTCGAGCGGCGAGAGAAGAATGCCGAGCAATAACGCCGCCGTAAATTCCGATGCGCGCTTGAGCTGGTCGTAAAAGCGAACTTCGGCGGCAACGTTCTCGATGAGCCACGCCTCTTCGACGGCGCGCAGGGGGATTTTGCGCAGGATATTTTCATAAAATGCCACAAGATCAATCACGAGGATGCCGCTGCCGAATAATTCGTACAGCGTGCGGACGAGGCGTCCGTCGCGCTTGAGCTGGTGCGGGATGACGATGAGATTGATGCCGTGCGCGCGTGCGGCGGCGCGAAGCTGTTCCGGCGCGGCGTATGCCTGGTCTTCGCTGAACTCGGCTCGGATTTCATATCCAAGCTGGGGAGCTTCGCGCACGACCCGCTTCACTTCTTCCGCGACGATGCCGCTGCCGACGAGAATCGCCTTGTTCGGCGCTTCGCCGAACGTCATCCAGCGATTTGCGCCGCGCCGCCAGAAAATTTCCGCGATGGCGAAGATGACGGTGAAGATGAGAAGGTTGGTTTTCGGCGTGATGCCGAACGCAGGAACCAAATAGAAGAGGAGTGCGGCAAGCACGGCGTTCACCGCAAGCGTGAGGAGAAGGGTTTTGATGAAATCGAGATTGTTGCGCAGCCGGCGCAAGTCGTAGAGTCCTGACACGTAGAACAGGAGAATCCACAGCACAAAGATGACCGAAAACGCAAAAGCGTGGTCTTTGAGGAATTCGGCATAAAACGAAGCCCGATAGCGGATGAGGAGCGTCCCAAAAAGCGACGCATAGAGGACGACGACGTCGCCTACGAGTAAAAGAAATACTTTCAGTTTATTTGCGCCTTGCATGCCGTTCAATAGTGAATACGCCTTTTTGTACCATATCGGTGCGGCGACTACAACTTTGCGATGGCGCGCGCCGCAAGATAGATAGCGATGATGATGGCGGTGATGGCAATCAGCACGAAAACGAAGAAAATAGTCGCGATGAGGGCCTCCCGGTCTTTCCGTTCCGGCTGGTACAGCGTGCCTTCCTTGCCGAAGCGGATTTCCTTGGACGACATCGTCCAGGGGCGGCGGAAGATAAGCATCCAGAAATTATTAAGGGCATACCGGAACCCCATCATCCACGCGCCCTCCGCAGCGAGGCGGCGGCCCGACGTGAGGATGGGAATCGAGAGTGTGAATTTGACGCGGCCCACTTTGCTGAGGCGGATCGCATTGTCCGTGTCGTCGCCGTAGAACGTGATGTTCACGTTCTGTCCGCCGATTTTCTGGAACGCATCGCGCCGCACGGTGTAGTTGCCGCCTTGGATCGTGGTTGAGATGCCAAAGAACGTTTTCCCAAAGAGATAAATGCCGTAGTCGAGATAATAGAAGATGCGCACGAGCATGCGGATGTGCATCGGAAGGTCGTAATAGATGAAGGGGCCGCTCACGCAGACGAGCTTTGGGTCGCGGGCGAATTCAGCCTCAACTTTTTTGAGCCAGCCCGGCGGCATGATGGTGTCGGCGTCGATGAATGCCACGAGGGCGCCGCGCGACGCGAGGAATCCCGCTTGCCGCGTTGCGTTTGCTCCGCGCTTTGATTCACGAACGAGTTTCACGCCGGGATATTTTGCCACGACGCCATCCGTGTGATCGTTGGAGCTGTTGTCCGCAACGATGACCTCAACATCGTTTCTGCCGGCCGCTTCTTTGAGGATCGATTCGAGGCACGCGCCGATGTAATTCTCTTCGTTGTAGGCGGGTACGACGAAACTGAACGCGATGTCCATACCCCTAGTTTAGCACGACGAGAGAAGGGTGCTGCGAGGGCGAACCTCCCTTATCGCACCGGTTCCCACGTGTCCGACGAGCGCTTAAAGAGCCAGAATGAAATGCCGTTGTGGATCCATTTGTACATCGTCCGCCATGCGCCAAAATGGTGGAACCGGCGGCCTTCGTGGTAGACGGCAAGGTCCCATGCGACGCGGGTGTGCCCGAATTTGGCGAGCTTGCCAAAGAGGTCCACGTCTTCCGCGGTCGTGAGGCGCTCATCGAAGCCGCCGGTTTTTTTGAACGCGTCGGCTTTCACCATGATGAATTTTCCCGACGCGATTCCCACGCGGAGCATTTTATTCAAAAAGAAGAACCAGACATTCATGAGGAACGACACGGCGCGGTCGCTCCGCGTCGCCACGGCTTCGGAAACTTTGATCTGCGCCGAGAGGCCGAGCAATTTCGGGTCGTTATCAAAACGCGCAAGCGTTTTCCGGAAAAACGTATTTGGATCGGGGACGAACGTGTCGGAATCAATGAAGACAAAATATTTTCCAGCGGCAACCGCAACGCCGTCATTGCGTCCCGGCGAAACGCCCGGCTTTTTGCCGGGGGCAAGGAGGACGACTTTGTCGGCGCAGGTGCGCGCGATTGTGACGGTCTGGTCCGTGCTCGCCGTATCCGAGACGATCACTTCGTGCGGCACGGTGAGGCGCGAAAACTGGCGGACGGTTTGCTCGATTTTCTTTTCCTCATTGAAAACCGGGATGATGATGGAGAGCAGGGGATCCATGGCGGCTAGAATTTCGGCGGCATTTCGCCGAAGCGCTTGCGCATCGCCTTCCCGAATCCCCAGACGATGAGAACGAGTGTAATAATGAGGCCGATGACAAAGCCCCAGCGAAGGCTCTTGTCTACCACAAAATAGAGGTTGCCGAAGAAATAACCGAGGGCAAAAAGAAATCCGGCCCAAATGAATTCGCCGAAGAAATTGATCGTGATGTATTTTTTGAACGAAACTTTCGCCGCCCCTGCGGCGATGAGCGTTGCAATCGCAAAACCGAATCCGGTCGTGAGCTTCGAGATGAAAAGGATTTTGGTCTGGTGCTCCTTGAAGAATTCTTCGGCGCGCTCCACGTTCTGGCTCGAGATATTAATCCAGTGGCCGTATTTTTCGATGAGCGGCCGGCCGCCGTGGCGCCCCACAAAATACCAGATCACGTCGCCCGTGAGGTCGCCCGCGATCATCGTGAGGTAGATCGGCCAAAAATCAAAAAAATTGAGGCGGACCAGAAAGCCCGCGACCATCATTACGACAGGCCCCTCGACGATAGCGAGGGGATAGGCGATCCAGTATCGATACGTTAAGAGCGTTTGTACAAACGGTGCGGTTAATGGCATGTTTGCTCGTCCATTTATTATACTGGATTATACGAAAACAAGGCATTTTGGTGATAGTATTGATTTATACCATCTCACATGAAGAACCCATTCTGGCGTTATAAGGGATTCTGGCCGCCCGAGCGGAAGCGATCGATGTATTTGGGGATCGTGCTCCTCGTGCTCGCCATCATCGTGCAGTTCACGCTGGGGCCATTCGGGTCGCGCCACGCGATGACCGCAGCCCCGGCCGGGGATATTTTTCTCGACAATCTTCCGGTTGTAAATCTGACGGGCGTGATTGTTTTCTGGACCCTCGCGCTGTGGGTGCTTGCGTGGTGCCTCCTCGTCACGCGTCCGCAGTATTTGATTTTCGGCACCAAGGCGATTGCCGTCTACATTATGTGCCGGGCGTTTTTTGTGAGCCTCACGCATATCGGCCCGTACCCGATTAATTTTTCGCCGAGCCCGGAAAATATCGGATTCCATTTTTATCAGCTGTGGACGTATCAGGGAAATTTTTTCTTTTCGGGGCACACCGCATTCCCGTTTCTCATGGCGCTCATCTTTTGGGATGAGAAGATCTGGCGCCGCTTTTTCCTGTTCCTCTCGTTTTTCTTCGGCCTCACGGTGCTCCTTGCGCACGTCCACTATTCGATCGACGTATTTGCCGCGCCGTTCATCACCTACGCCACGTTTGTCGCGACGGCCCGGATGTTCCACGACGATTACAAGCTTTTGCCGGGAGAGCGGCCCGGTTTGCCGGCGTAGCTTCTTGCCGCTCGCGCGAGATCGCGATATCATTACCCGTATGGAACAAAACGAACACGATAAGGAACAAAAACACGAGGCGGAGGCGCACGGCTCTCTGGAGTCTGATGCGCGCGCGGCGGAGGCCGTTTCGGCTCCGGTGAAGAAAGATAAATTTTTGCCGGTTAGCATTCTGATTGCGGCGATCGTGATCGGCGGGTCAATTGTGTTCGCGACGGTTTACCACCCTGCGGCGCAGCAGCCTGCAACCGACGGAACCGGCGCCCAGCCGGGCGGCGCGGCGCAAACGGGCAATCTCGCCGGAACGGAAGAAACGGCAGCCCAGATCAATACGCTCGGCCCGCGCGACGCCATCCTCGGCGACCCGAATGCGCCGATAACGCTCATCGAATACGGCGACTACCAGTGTCCGTTCTGCAGCCGCTACTTCACCACGCTTGAACCGACGATCCAGCAGCAATATATCAACACCGGAAAGGTGAAGATGGTGTTCCGGAATTTTGCATTCCTCGGCTCCGAGTCGACGCTCTCTGCCGAAGCAGCCGAATGTGCGGAAGATCAAAACCAGCTGTGGGCTTATCACGACGCGTTGTACAAGGCGAAAGCGGCTGATTTTGCGAAGGGGAATGGGGAAGATGATGGGTTCTTTACGCAGGCATTTCTCCTCCAAACCGCGCAGAATCTCCATCTCAATGTTTCGACGTTCACGTCGTGCCTCACAGCCCACAAGAACCAGAGCCTTGTCGCGCAGGAATACCAGGATGCCGCAAAGGCCGGCGTAAACTCGACGCCCTCCACGTTCATTAACGGCAAGATGGTTGTGGAAACGGATGGTTCGAGCGCTGGTGCGGATAATGCTTTGATCCTCAAGGAGCTCGCCGACGCGACAGCCGGAAAATAGTTACACGAGCAAACAAGAAATCCCGGGGCGGCCCCGGGTTTTTTTACGGCTTGACATATAAGGATATGCTAATATGATTATTACATGCCCACCAACTGCAAAGAAATCGAACGCTTTGGAAAGGGGATCGGCAATGAAGCCCGGTACCGGATCCTCCAAGCGCTTTTGAAGGGCCGCAAAACCGTGAGCGAGCTTGTGACGATCGCGCGCTTGAGCCAGCCCGCCGTTTCCCAGCATCTCAAAACGCTCAAAGCAAGCGAACTCGTCATCGATGAGCGGCGCGGCAAAGAAGTGTTTTATGCGGTGAACGCCGAGTATCTTCTTGAGCTGCTCGCCCGGCTTTCGCAGGATGCCCGTCCGTGCATGGACGGGAGAGCGAAAGCGAAAGCGGCGAAAAGGCCAAGGATGTCGAAAATGCAAAAGGTCAAATAATAATTAATAAAAATTTAACAATGGATCCGATCAAGATTAAGGTGATTATCGGCAGCACGCGTCCGGGCCGTTTCAGCGAGAAGCCGGCGCGGTGGATTTTTGAAGAAGCAAAGAAAGTCGAAGGCGTGGAAGCGGAGCTGCTCGATCTGCGGGATTATCCGTTGCCGTTTTTTGACGAGGCGCTGCCGCCTTCGATGACAAAAGAGCCGTATGCGAATCCCGTCGTACAGCAATGGACCGCAAAAATTGCCGATGGAGACGCGTTCATCGTACTGACGCCGGAATATAACCACGGCCCGTCGGCGGTCCTCAAGAATGCGATTGACTATGTCGGCAAGGAGTGGAACAAGAAGCCGGTCGGTTATGTGAGCTGGGGAAGCGTGTCCGGCGCTCGCGTCGTGGAGATGCTCCGCTTGACTGCGGTCGAGCTCCAAATGGCGCCGATCCGGCAGGCGCTCTATCTGCCCGGCACGGTGTATATGGCCGTGAAAGACGTGCCGACGGAAGCCATAAAACCGGAGATGTTTGAAGCGGTCGCTCCGGCACAAGCCGCGTTTTTTGCCCAACTTATGTGGTGGGCGCGGGCGCTCAAGACGGCGCGGTCAGCCGGGTAACGGGCGTTCGGCTAAATTGCCCGCAAGCGGCTCGCGGCGTACAATGACCCTATATGGCCAAATCGTGGACAACGCTCATCGTGGGAGTCTGGATCGTGATCTCTCCCTGGCTCCTCGGATTCGCGGATATCTCCGTCATGAAATGGAGCAACCTCGCGGCCGGAACGGTAGTCATCCTGTTCGCCGTCTGGGACATCTTCGGAGAAAAGCCGCAAACACCATCGGTCGAAGAACATAAAAAATAATCAACATTTATCATCATGCCAACCGCACAGCACAAAGTAACCATCTACAGCACGCCGTCATGCGTGTACTGCAAGATGGCAAAAGAATTCTTTGCCAAGAACGGCGTTTCATATCAAGAGCACAACGTTGCATCCGATTTGGAGGCCCGCAAGGAAATGGTTGAAAAATCGCAGCAGCTCGGCGTTCCGGTCATCGAAGTCGATGACAACATCATCATCGGTTTCGACCAGAAGACGCTCGAACAGGTTCTGGAACTCAAGAAATAAATGACGGCTGGATGTTCTTGCCCTTTGCCTCCGAGCGAAGACGAGCGTCGGCAAAGGACAAGAACATCCATTCCGTAAAATATTCATGATTTACGACCTTATCATTATCGGCGGCGGCCCCGGCGGCGTAGCCGCAGGCATTTATGCCGCACGCAAAAAAATGAAATCCGTTTTGATAACGGATTCGTTCGGCGGCCAATCGCTCAACTCCGCCGGCATCGAAAACTGGATCGGCACAAAAGCGATCTCGGGTTTTGATCTGGCAAAAAATCTTGAGGAACATCTGCGATCGCAGGCTGGCATCGAGATTGTTGCGCCGGACATGGTGACGAAGATCGAAAAGAAAGATGTGGGAATTCCAAACGGGGGATTTTTGGTCACCACGCAAAGCGGAAAAACATTTGAAACAAAGTATGTGCTCGTCACGGCCGGCAGCCGGCGCAAACGCCTCGGCGTCCCGGGCGAAGACGCATTCGACGGCAAGGGCGTGGTGTTCTGTACCACGTGCGATGCGCCGCTCTTTGAAGGCAAGACGGTTGCCGTGGTGGGCGGCGGCAACTCGGCGCTCGAAAGCGTGCTCGACCTCATTCCCTATGCTTCAAAAATATATTTAATCGTCCGCTCGAATGTCCTGAAGGGCGATCCCGTTTCGCAGGAAAAAGTGAAAACCCATCCGCAAGTTACGATCATGTGGAACACCGTCATCGAAGAGATCCGCGGCGATAAGTTTGTGACGGGCGTCCGGTACAAAGACACGCAGACGGGCGAATCAAAAGAACTCGCCCTCGACGGCGTATTCGTCGAAGTCGGCCTCACGCCGAATTCTGATTTCACGAAAGGGCTTTTGGAAACGGAGCAATATGGCCATATCCACGTTGACCATCAGACCCAGGCCACGTCCCAGCCGGGCATCTGGGCGGCGGGGGATGTAACCGACGGCCTCTATCAGCAGAACAATATCTCCGTGGGCGACTCCATTAAGGCGGTTTTGAACATCTACGACAAGATTAAAACGGGATAAACCGGGGCTTGACGCAGGTAGACTCCCGAATATAATTGCTATTGGCACTCTTTCGTCGGGAGTGCTAAAATTTACCTACTATATAAAAAATGAACGTAAAACCATTATCAAACCACGTGTTCCTCGAGGCGCTCGAAGAAGAAAAAACAACCGCAAGCGGCATCGTTTTGCCTGACACGGCAGAGAAGGAAAAGCCGGTAAAGGGCAAAGTGCTGGCCGTCGGCCCCGGCAAGGTCCAGGAAAACGGCACCGTGCGTCCGGTTGCAGTGAACGTGGGCGACGTCGTGCTTTTCAAAAAATATGGTCCCGATGAAATCGAGATCGAAGGGAAAAAATATTTGGTTGGCGACGAAGACGATATTCTCGCCGTCCTCGAATAGGTCGCAAATCGGAATTATTAAAAATTTCTAAACTCATATGGCAAAACAGATTAAATTCAATGAAGACGCCCGCGCTGCGATCAAGAAGGGAATCGACAAGCTCGCGGAAGCGGTGAAGATGACGCTCGGTCCCCGAGGCCGCGCCGTGGTGATCGAAAAGGGATACGGCGCTCCGCAGGTGACGTTCGACGGCGTGACCGTTGCAAAAGAACTCGAATTCGAAGACAAGTGGGAGAATGTCGGCGCGGAATTCATCAAGCAGGCCGCCGAAAAGACGAATGACGTTGCCGGTGACGGTACGACGACCGCGACCGTCCTCGCGCATGCGATGATCGACGAAGGCGAAAAGGTGATCCGCGAAAAAGGATTCAACGTGATCCAGCTCGCGGATGAACTCAAGAAAGCGAGCCAGTCGGTGGTGATGGCGCTCGAAAAACAGCGCGAAGAAATCAACGACAACAAGCGCATCAAGGAAGTCGCAACGCTTTCAGCAAAAGACGGGGAGATCGGCCAGCTCATCGCGACCGTCATGGAAAAGATCGGCAAGGAAGGCGTCGTGACGGTTGAAGATTCGAATACGATCGGCAATTCATTTGAAATCGTCGAAGGCATGCAGTTCGACAAGGGTTACGTCTCGAGCTACATGGTTTCGAACCAGGAGCGCATGGAGTCGGTGCTCGAAGATCCGTATGTTCTCGTGACGGATAAAAAGATTTCTTCGATCCAGGAAATTTTGCAGCTCCTCGAAAAGATCGTGCAGAGCGGCAAGAAAGACCTCGTGATCATCGCGGATGACCTGGAAGGCGAAGCGCTCGCAACCCTCATCCTCAATAAGATCCGCGGCATCTTCAATGTGCTCGCCGTGAAGGCGCCGGGATTTGGCGACCGCAAGAAAGAAATGCTGCAGGATATCGCGATCGTAACGGGTGCGCAATATGTTTCGGATGAACTTGGCAAGAAGCTTGAGAACGTTGACATCGCCGACCTCGGCCGCGCGCACCGCGTGGTCTCAACGAAGGATTCGACGACGATTGTCGGCGGCAAGGGCGAGAAGAAAGACATCGATAATCGCGTCGCGCAGATCAAAGCGCAGATCAGGAAAACCGAATCCGATTTCGACAAGGAAAAATTGCAGGAACGCCTCGGCAAACTTTCGGGCGGCGTCGCCGTCATCAAGGTCGGCGCTCCGGCTGAATCGGCGCAGAAAGAATTAAAGCAGCGCGTCGAAGACGCGGTCTCAGCAACGCGCGCCGCAATGGAAGAGGGAATCGTTCCGGGCGGCGGCATCGCGCTCTTCAACGCGAGCGAAGGCATCGCCGAAATGGCCAAGGATATCGACCAACACACAAAAGACGTCGTGCATTCGATCCTCAAGCGCGCGCTCGAAGCCCCGCTCTCCGCGATCATCACGAATAGCGGCGAATCGCCGGTGAAGGTGATGGACCAGGTCCGCAAGGCAAAGGAAAAGAAAACTGCCGGTGAGCGCACGTGGCTTGGATTCAACGCCCTCAAGAACGACGTTGAGAATCTCAAGGAAGCCGGCATCATCGATCCGCTCAAAGTAACCAAGATGGCGTTCATGAACGCGGTTTCCGTCGCGGCGAACTATCTCACCGTTGGCGCCGCGGTGACGAATGTTCCCGAAAAGAAAGCAGCGCCGGGAATGCCTGGCGGGATGCCCGGCATGGGAGGAGAGGATTATTAAGATTGACCAAAGGGAGATAAAACAAAATTGCGTCTATGAAGGTACGTGGTTCGCGCGTGCTCGCGCGACCACTCAAGTCTCGGCGCCGTCGCGCCTCCGACAGCCCTTCATATCCGCAATTTTGCTTTATCTCCCTCTGGACTCCCTCTTTATAATCCCGGCTTGAACCTTTTCTTTTTTCTTGGCGCAGGTATATAGTGTGGCGGGAGGTGTGTTATGGGGAGGTTGGTTGTGGCGTTGCTTTTCTCGGGGATGATGGCGGTTTCTCTTTTCGCCAAGCAGACAGTTCCGGATTTCTCAAGGCGGACTGTTCCTGATGCACTGGAGAAGCCACGAGTGATTCAGGATCCTCGCATCCACGTCGGCGGTTTCCCAGCGATGATCATAAAAGTTCAAAAACGGCGCTGGGTGCCATTGCTCAAATTCAATCCACCCGAAGTGTTTGGCCCGAGGTGCGTGCGCAAGACCCCGTTCGGTCCATGCGAATAATATATACGAATCCGTCCGCGATTTTCACCGCGAGCGGATTCTTTTTTTGGTGCGGCTTGCATATGCATAAGCACCAAAAAACGAGGCGCAATCGTATCTATATTGAAAAATCTCCTAAATTTTGTATAATATCCTTATGATCACTTGGATTGTTCTCGCAATCGTAGCCATCCTTATTATCTGGATTATTGCCGCTTTCAACGGCCTTGTCCGCTTGCGCACCCGCGCCCAGGAAGGCTGGTCAGACATCGACGTCCAGCTCAAGCGCCGCTATGACCTCATCCCGAATCTCGTTGAAACCGTAAAGGGATATGCCGCCCACGAATCAAGCGTTTTTGAAAATGTCACGAAGGCTCGCTCCGTCGCCATGCAGACGACCGGCCCCGCAAAGGCTGACGCGGAGAACCAGCTCTCGGGCGCATTGAAGTCGCTCTTCGCCGTTGCGGAAAATTATCCGGACCTCAAGGCGAATCAGAACTTTTTGAATTTGCAGAACGAACTCACCGATACCGAAGACAAAATTCAAGCGGCACGCCGCTTCTATAACGGCATGGTGCGCGACTTCAACACCAAGACGCAAACATTTCCGTCCAATCTCATTGCGAGCTCGTTCAACTTCAAGCCGATGCAGTTCTTCGGCGATGACATGACGGCGGCTGAACGGCAACCGGTGCAAGTAAAATTTTAACTGGTATTCGAAGAATGGGTTTGTCCCTCGGAGCATACTAAGAATATATGCTCCTCGGAACAAGCCCATTCTTCTTCAACTCATTTTAAATTTTTATTTAATTTATATGGCTACTTCTTCTAATGTTTACGCTCTCCAGTCGTCGAACATCCATAAGACATGGATGATGTTCGTCGTCTTTTTTATCGTGCTCGGCGCGCTGGGATATGCGATCTCGATGTACTACGGCGATCCAAGCTACCTGTACTTCGCGCTTATCTTCAGCGTGGTCTATTCGCTCATCAGCTATTATTCTTCGGCAAGCATTGCGCTCTCGCTTGCGCGCGCGCAGGAAATCCAAAAGAGCGATAACCCGATGCTGTGGAACATCGTTGAGAATCTTGCGATTGAAGAAGGCCTGCCGATGCCCAAGTTGTATATCACGCCCGAGCTGCAGATCAACGCATTCGCCACGGGACGCGATCCGCAGCATGCGGCTGTTGCCGTGACGCAGGGAGCATTGCAGCGGCTTGATAAGAATGAACTGCAGGGCGTCCTCGCGCACGAAATTTCGCATGTGCAGAACCGCGACATTTTGGTTTCGACCGTCGCCGCAATTCTCGCCGGCGTCATTTCTTTGATCGCCGACATTTTTCTCCGCTCATTCATGTGGGGCGGCATCGGCGGCGGGCGGGGCGGGGGACGCAACAATAACGAAGTTGGCGGATTATTTTTCCTGCTCGCCATCGCCCTTTCGATCCTCGCGCCGATCGGCACGATGTTGATCCAGCTTGCCATCTCGCGCCGCCGCGAGGCGCTTGCCGACGCATCGGGCGTTTTGCTCACGCGCTATCCGGCGGGACTCATCTCCGCTTTGCAGAAGATCGGCGCCGACACCGTGCCGATGCGCTCCGCCAAGGATTCCACCGCGCATTTGTGGATCGATACGCCATTCAAGGGTGAGCACGTTTCGTGGTGGCACCGTATTTGGATGACGCATCCGCCGATCGAGGAGCGCATTGCCGCGCTCGAGAAGCTTGCGATGTAGTGGTCGTGTTTGCGATGAACCCTGCCGTCCGGCATGGTTCTTATTTTGCGACCTTGAAGATAAACGACTTTCAGGGCACAATAAGGTGCGAGCGCGCAACGCGTTCGGCATCTGGAGAGGTGCGTGAGCGGTTGAAACGGCAGTCCTGGAAAGACTGTATGCCAGAAATGGCATCGAGGGTTCGAATCCCTCCCTCTCCGCGTTGATGGGCTGAGGTAATTATCTCAGCCCATTTTATTTATCCCGTTATAGTACAGTTAATGGATGGGGAAGGTTATTAATGGAGTGTTTCTCATTGTCCTCGTGGCTGTGTTTGGTTTTGTTTCGTCCGCTTCCGCCCATGTATGGCGGACGGATGGGAATATCACCGTGCTGTTACACGTAAACCCTATCGACGCACCAGTCGCAGGACAACCTGCAGAACTTCTTTTCGGCATTACCGATGCCGCAAATCAATTTGCCACTGGCACTTGCCAGTGCAGTGTTGAGGTATCGGAAAACGGAAAGGTGTTATTGAACAAAGAACTTATCCCTTGGACGGGAGGCCCAAGTTTATTCACCTACGAGATGCCTTTCACATTTCCTAATCCGGCGGTCTATAGTATTGTCGTGACGGGCAGTCCCAAGGCGAGCGGGACCTTCCAAAATTTCCAGGTTTCTTACGATGAGCGTGTGGGTAGAAATCCAAATGACCCCTCTGCCGATTCTGATCCGCTTTTCTATCTCGCGATGGGCGGGGTCGCCGTTTTGATCCTCGGTTCGCTATACTTAACCTATAGACAGGTAAAAAGAGAATGGAACGAAAATTCATCATCGGAGGCATAGTGGCAGTAACGTTCGCATTCGCGGGCGCGCACCAAGCGTCCGCCCACGTCATTGTGACGCCAAGTAGCATAGGCATCGGCACGGATGACGTACCGTTTACGGCTGGCGTTCCCAATGAGAAAAATATTCCCGTCATAGGCCTTAAACTCCTCATTCCGTCAGGGTTGGCTGATGTTGTGCCAAACGTAAAACCGGGGTGGACGATCGCGGTCAAGAAAAATGGCGATCAGGTTACGGAAATCGATTGGGCTGGCGGCAGTATCCCCGTGGGCGAGCGCGACCAGTTTACGTTCAGCGCCCAAGTCCCCGCTGATCCGGCCACGCTGGATTGGAAGGCATACCAGACGTATAAAGATGGGAGTGTTGTTTCGTGGGATGAGGATCCAAACGATCTTACCGCGACAAATCCTTATTCAGAAACACAAGTCATAGACGATCTTGCCCAAACGCAACCATCGTGGTTTGCAGAGAACGGGATAGCGCTGAGTTTTGCATTAAGCATCTTGGCTGTAATCATTTCGGCATATGCATTGAGAAAGGCGGCGGCGAACAAACGGCTATAGTGGTATGAAGCCCCGACGAGGCTATCCATACGGGTGGCCTTTTCTATTGCAAGGCAAGCGGGTGTATACTGTGGCTGAAAGGCGAAAATTAAAAATATTATCAATATGACCACTCTATTAATCATCGTAGTTGTCATTCTCCTCGCCGGTATCCGGGTCGTCCAGCAATACCAAAAGGGCGTCGTGTTCCGTTTTGGGAAAATCGTAGGCCAGCGGGGGCCGGGCCTCACCTGGGTGATTCCGGTCTTTGACAGCTTGCGCCGCGTCGACTTGCGTACCGTCACATGGCCGGTGCCGGCGCAGAAGATTATCACAAAAGATAACGTGTCCGTCGATGTCTCGGCCGTTTCATATTACAAAATTGTCGATCCGGTAAAAAGCATCATTGCTATTCAAAGCGTGCGCGAAGCGATCGACCAGATCGCGCAAACCTCTCTCCGCAACGTCGTCGGCAAATTCCAGCTCGACGAAATCCTTTCCGAACGCGACGTGATCAACGCCGAGATCACCAAAATTCTCGATGCATTCACCGAGCAGTGGGGCGTCGTGGTTAGCGCGGTTGAAATCAAAGACATCCAGCTGCCGGAAGATATGCAGCGCGCGATTGCAAAGCAGGCAGAAGCAGAACGCGAAAAGCGCGCCAAGATCATTTCTGCGGAAGGCGAATTCCTTTCGGCGCAGAAGCTTGCGGATACCGCTGACATCATGATGGCGCATCCGATTGCGCTCCAGCTCCGCAATTTGCAGACGCTCGCCGAGATCGCAACGGAAAAGAATTCAACGATCATCTTCCCGGCTCAGCTCATGGGAACGGTGAATGATATCCAGAACTTCCTCAAGGAAGAGCAGACGAAGAAAAATCCTGGACGATAGTAAGCTTCCTGCCAAAATCGCTGGGAATATTCGGTGTTTTCCTCTAAGATAGGGGAATGGGATTTGGACCTAAAAAAGCAATCGCACTCATCATTTTGCTCGTGATTGCCGCGGCTCTCATCTATGCGTTTGTGCATGCTTCGCGCAACGTCACGGTGGGCGATGACACCGGAATAACCTCGGCTCAATCGGCGGATCATGCGGCGAGCGGCACGAGTACGAGCACCGGCACGAGCGCCGGAACGAGCACGGTTTCGGCGAGTACGTCCGCAACCGGCACATCCGGGATCGGCGATCCGGCGGCGCCGATCACGCTCGATTTCAATGAGGGCCAGTGGGACAATTCAACGACCACGCGCGTGGATGCGGCGACCTATGATGCAAAAGTGCTCGCGCTCGCAAATGTTCCCCTCAGAAAATATACGGTCACGTCAACGATCACGGTCGGAACGACCACGGCAGTGATCACAACGACCACGCTGAAACGCGCGCCGAGCGTCTGGCCGGTGACGGACGCGCCGTATCCGCTCGCGGGAGCGCTCTTGCCGTTCAATCGCATTGTTGCATACTACGGCAATTTTTATTCCACGCAGATGGGCGTGCTCGGCGAATATCCTCCGCAGGAAATGCTTGCGAGACTCGCGTCAACGTCCGCGGCGTGGGCCGCAGCCGATCCTTCGACGCCGGTGATCCCCGCGCTCGACTACATTGCGGTTTCGGCGCAGGGGAGCGCGGGTTCCGACGGGAAGTATCGTTTGCGGATGCCGCCGGATCAGATTGAGAAAGCTATCGGCCTCGCAAACCAAGTGCACGGCATCGTTTTTCTCGATCTTCAGGTTGGCTTGAGCAGCGTTGAAACGGAAGTCCCGCTTCTCGAACAATTTTTGAAGATGCCAAACGTGGAGCTCTCGCTTGATCCCGAGTTCGATATGTGGGGCGGCCATCGGCCCGGCACGGTGATCGGCACGATGGATGCAAACGACATCAACTGGGCGGCGAATTATCTTGCGAACCTCGTGGCGGCCAATAATCTGCCGCCGAAAATTCTCGTGGTGCACCGGTTCACCGAACCGATGGTCACGAACTATAAAAAGATTTTGCCCCTGCCGCAGGTGCAGATCGTGATGGACATGGACGGCTTTGGCCCGCCCGCCCAGAAGCTCTCAACGTACAACGATTTCATCGCCCCGGAACCGGTCCAATTCACCGGGTTCAAGCTATTCTATAAGAACGACATTCTGGTGCCGGGAAGCCATCTTTTGACCCCCAAGGAGCTCTTGGGGCTTTCTCCCCAGCCGAGTTATATCCAATACCAGTAAAAACCTCGGTTTTCACGGTTTTTGTTGAAAAAACAGGCCATTTTTGGTAGGCTAAGGGGGTAGTTATGGACTCTGCTTATAAGGGCCAAATTCCCGATTCGGTTTTACCGTATCCAAAAGGCCTTTGGAACCGAACTAAATACGCCTTTTGGAAGCTTATTTCCCCGGGGTATGTCCGGGGACGGGACACGCTTTTGCGTTTGGGCATTATCCACCATGAAGGGCGGCAGAATTTTCTGATCGGAACATTAGCGCCCGGGGTGAAGCTTGAAGATTTTTTGGTTTATTTAAAAACCCAGCAATTTGGGAACCATTTTATTGCGTGGGAAGACGATGACGAACTCGTGAGCGTGCGTCGTCTGGATAATTTTGAATGGCAGTATCATCTCCGCGTTTTCAAAGATCGCGAGGTGCGCGGGCATTATGAGTACACGCCCGAAGCCCATCCGGCATGGCATTCCATGGAAGTGCGCTGGGAACCCCGCCGCGATGACTTCCTTAGGTTCTTGGGCGATTGGGTTATCCCAAGCAAGACCTTTCCCGAAGCCATCCCGCAAGCCGCGCAGATAAAAGCGCCACTCACAAAAGACGCAAAATAAAATCTCCGCCCGCTGCGGAGATTTTATTTTCTTACCGGGAAAACGAGATACCAGACTTTTGCCGCAACGTTGCGCGCGGGACCGGTGAGCGGGAAATGATGGATGTCGATGAAGGGCAGGCTGTTGCATTCGATGACGCCGCACCGCTGTTTGCGCCACGAGACCGCCATGTCGTTCATGATGAAGTCCACGCCGAAGAGCGGGTCATCAACATACCGCGCGATTTTCAAAAAAAGTTCGCAGTTGTCGGGATGGATGGCTTCGATTTCCGTCGTTGACGCGCCGAACGCGCGGCTCACTTTTGGATGAAGGATGACCATGCGGTCTTTTGCGGGAACGCTCGTGAGCGAAAGATTCTGGCTCGCGAGCACGAGGGGATCAATCGAGAGTTCATGGAACACCGGCCCGCGACGCAATGGATTTTTATTTTCACGATCAATCAGTTCTTGCACGCTGTGCGTGCCGTCGCCTGTGACGTGCGGCGGTTCGCGGCGCATGACGCCGGCGATTTCGCCGCCAACGAGCGTGATGCGGAACACGAATCCCGGCAATTCTTCCTCGACGGCAACCGAAGGCGAAATTTCTTTTGCTTTTGCAAATGCATTCCGCACGGCTTCTTCCGTCGTGAGATGCAAATACGTGTGGCGGCTCCGCGATCCGAGCGCGGGTTTTATGATGACGGCGTCTGCGCGCCGTGCCGTTACGATTGAGCGGAAGACTGCTTCGGCTTGCGCAACGTTCGTCACGGATTTGCCAAGCGGCACCGGGATGTCCTGGGCGGCAAAGCGTTCAAGGATGATGCCTTTGTCGTCCATCCAATCCTGCGCGGTATCGTTCGCGAGGCGCGGCCGGGGAAGGCCGTCGAAGACGCGCGTATCGCCCTCATAGCTTGCAAAATAGATGTTCCGGGCGAGTCCGAACGGACGGAACTCCCGCATCGCGATGCCGCGGCGCTCGGCTTCCTCCCAGATGACGCGCGTGCGATCCGTGGTTTGGGCGTCGGGATGGCGCACGATGGTGCCGAGGCGGAGGCGTGCGGCAAGGCCGAAAAGCGGAGGGGCAATGCGGCCGGGTTTGAGCGCTGCGACGGCGGGGCGCACGACGTTCCAGACGATCTCGGCGGGTTTTGAGATGTAACCAAAAAAAGCGTCCGCGCGGACGTTCCAGCGCTCGATGGCGTGCGACACGGTTGCCGGACCGCAGTCGGGGCAGGCCGTTTGTTCCATGGCCTCATCATACTGCAGTTTTTTTAATCGTGCTATGCGAAACCCGGGAAGAAATCGGTTTTGATCTGCGTGCGAGGGACGCCGAGTTCGGCGAGCGTTTTCTTAAATTCGCTCACCATGCCGTGCGTGCCTGAAATGTAGAATGTGCGTTCGCGAAAATCGGGAGCGACGCTCTCGATGAGCTTCATGTCGATGCGGCCGATGCGGCCGTTGTGGCTCGGAGCTTTCGCCGCGGGATCGGTAATGGCGTAGACCGTGCGAAGCCCCCATTTTTTTTCGGCTTCATCAAAAATGTCCCGATATGCGATTTCGTTTTCATTGCGGTTCGAATAGAAGAGGATCGCGTCGCGCCGTTCGTTCATATCGGAAATATATTTCGCCATGCTGCGGAACGGCGTGATGCCGATGCCGCCCGCGATGAAGATCAATTTCTTTTTGGGATCGTTCGGGAGCGTGAAATCGCCGGCGAGCTGTCCCGCAACGATGGTTTCGCCGGGTTTGAGGTTCATGAGCGCGAACTTGAATGTACTCGAGTTTTCATAGAACTTCACGCCCAGGTGAACTTCCGGTTCGGTGGGAGACGAAGCAATCGTAAAATAACGGCGATTGCCGCGGGTGTCTGCTTTCTGGTGCGCGAGCGTCCACTCAAGATATTGGCCGGGACGATGGTTGATTTTTGCATCAGGCGCAAACTGGAAGTCGTCCATATCTTTTCCAACTTCGTGCTTGCCTTTCATGGTGAGCATGAACTTGCGCTTGGGACTTACGACATAGGAGAAGACGTTGCCCGTGACGAGCGCGAGTTCCGGAATGGAATAGACGGCGCCCACATGGACATATGGAGAATAGAGGAGGCCGACGATTACGCCGTAGATGACGCGGAGCGTGCGGGTCGGCGGCGTTGTTAAGGGTTCCGTGAGCATGATCGTGCCGAAGAAGAAGATTGGCGTGTGGAGGACGATGCGCTGGATCGTGCCCCAGGGATCGAATATCGGGGCGAGCGCGATGCAGCTCACGATTGCGGCGGCGAAGAATGAAAGGAAGAGGTCGAAGCGCTGGAGCTTGCGAACGATGAGGAGGCCGCCCACGATGACGAATGCCATCATAGGGAGATTGCCGCCGACCCACCAGCTTGCATACTGATTGAGCGCGAAACCGGTGATGACGACGGCGAGCGCTGCAGGATTAAAGACGTGTTTCTTGCCGATAGCGATGATGTATTTCGAGGCCATCGCGATGAGGGCGGCGGCGAGGAGAAGTTCGATGTTCTGCAGCGCCCACGTTCCGGGCGTAATAATGAGCGCAAGAATGAGTCCCGTGAGATACGCCGATTCAACGCTCGGCTGGGCGCCCCATACTTTTGCAAAAATGATGTTAATAATCCAGCAGGATCCCAAAAGGAAAAATGCCGTGAAGAGAATCGCGACGGGGCTGTAGGGGAGGATGCCGAGAGCTCCGAGAATGGCGGCGATCACAACATACGCCTCAAGAATATAGAGGAGAAGGCGGTACATCGTTATCTTGTTGAGCAGGCGATCAATGAGTGCGATCATAGTGCCGTTTGTTTAATCGGGTCGGGCGACATACGTCTCGAAGCCGGATGTCATGGTTGCTGTCTTATTATTATCTATCATATATCCTTCGAGTCCAGGAATGTTTTCGATGAAATGTATGGCGGCTTTGCCCATGGCAAATGCCGCCGTTGCGAACCGGTCAGCCTCGTAGATGTTCGGGCCGATGACGGTGAGGCTCACGATCTCGTCGATCGGTTTGCCGTCGCGCGGATTATAAATATGGAGGCCGCGGATGTACGTGCCCGAGGTGGCGACGCCTTCGGTTTTAACGCGCATGACTTTGACGTTCTCCGCTTCATTCCACGGATTTTTGATTCCCACGGTCCACAATTTCCCTTCGGCATTCATGCCGTGTGGCTGAATATCGCCTCCGGCATCAACATAAAAATTCTTGAAGCCGTTCTTAAGGATGAGCTGTGCGGCATTCCAAATGGCCCAGCCCTTCACGAGGCCCGAAGGATCATACGTTCCGTTCGGCGTTTTGATATCAAAGTATCCGTTTGTCTCGCGCTTTGTTTCCTCGGAAAGCATGAAGACCAGTCTCATTTCCTCGCTCCAATCTTTTTCCGCGAGGCGCCCTTCGTTGATTGCCGTGATCTCACTCGTCTTTTTATAGGTGCTGAATTTTTCGTCGATATATTTGAAGTAGCCATATATTTCTTCGAATATGGCTTCGTCTGCGTGCGGGTCGACAATCTCAACCGCTATGGGCATTCCCATGAGAACGCGAATCTGCTTCATATCGTTGCGGAATTATATGCGGGAGGCCGGCCGATGTTAGCTTTTGGCCTGCGAGAGCGCTGATGCGAGCGATTGTTGGAATGCCTGGCTGGTTTGCGTTGCGCCGGAAACGATGTCTACGGTGGCGCTCTGCGAAGCAATAGCTTCCTTTTTGAGCTGGGGGATTGCCATGCTGCTTACTTCGCTCGTATGCCCCGGTTCGTTAGGGTATTTGAGGAATTTTACATCCGTGAGCTTGCCGCCGCTCACGACCGCCGCCACTTGGACCGTGCCATAAAATGCGTCAGCTGCGCTGCCCGTGTAGGTGCCGTTCCGATATTGGCCCGTTGAGCCTGTTCCGCCCGTTGAGCCTGTTCCGCCGGTCGAGGTTGTTACGGTTGAGCCAGTAGTTGTTCCGTTCCCATTCCCGGTTCCTCCGGCTGTCGTTGTCTGGTTGGAGCCGGTGCTGGTGCTGTCCGTCCCGCCATTATTGGCGGCGACTTGCGAGTTTGAATCGCCATTTTGCCCGTTAAAAATAATATAGCCGGCGATAAGCACGACTACGGCAATCCCGAGAATATATTTCCAGGCGTTTTTCATGCTTGTATTCCTATTTATACGTTTTACGATGGCGTTTTGGTTCGTAAGCAGTATATCATAATATCCGCTATAATAAGAGCCATGTTGACCGAAAAACCCATCAACCCCGACGATCTCGACCATGCCGTACGTCCGGGTGACGATTTCTTTGGTTACGTAAACAATATCTGGATCCGCAAAAACCCGATTCCGGCAAATGAGGCCCGCTGGGGGACTTTTTATGTTTTGCGGTACGAGGTTGAGGAGCAGATCAAAAAAATTTTTGAAGGACTGGTCGCCACGCCCGCCGGGAAGCTCGACGACTCCGGGAAAAAAGTGAAATATTTTTATGAAAGCGGCATGGATGTCGATCATGTGAACGCGGAAGGCGATGCGCCGCTCGCGCCGCTCCTCGATGCCGTGAACGGCATTCACGACGTGAACGACCTCGTGCGGACGATCGGCTTTTTGCATCGCCGCGGAATCGGCGTTTTTTGGGCGCCGAGTCCCGAACCGGACGCAAAATCAAGCGACCGGACGGCGCTCTATTTTTCCCAGGCAGGGCTCAGCTTGCCCGACCGCGATTATTATGTGAATGCCGACGAGAAGAGCGTTGCGATCCGGAAACGGTACGCGGACTACGCCGCCCTCATGCTCGCACATTCTTCGATAGCAGCCGATGCCCAGCAGTTTTCAAAAATAAATGATATCGAAAAGACGCTCGCGAAACATTCGATGACGCGCGTTGAACTTCGTGATTTCGAAAAGCAATATAACAAAATGTCGTGGGAAGAGCTTTCGAAACGCGCTCCGCACATTGACTGGAACATCTATTGCGAGGCGATTGCCATTCGCAAGCCGGAGTTTGTGATCGTGTGCCAGCCGGAGTTTATGGCGGCGGTGAGCGAGCTATTCCAATCTGTTCCGCTCGAATCGCTCAAAGCTTACCTGCGATGGCAGGTGCTCAATGCGATGTCGAATTTCTTAAGCGAAGATTTTGCCCACCGCTCGTTCGAGTTTTACGGCAAGACGTTCGGCGGCGCCACGGAGATCAAGCCGCGGTGGCGCCGCGTTTTGAATGTGGTGAACGGCATGCTCGATCAGGCCGTCGCCAAACTTTATGTCGAGCGCCATTTCAGCGCGGCGGCAAAGACGAGAGTCAATCAGCTCGTCGACCATTTGACGGAAGCGTATCGTGCCCGCATCAAGCGCCTCGATTGGATGAGCGACGCCACAAAAGAGAAGGCGCTTACCAAGCTGAACGCGATCAGCCGCAAGCTCGGCTATCCTGACGTGTGGCGCGATATCTCGGCGCTCACGATTGTTCCCGGCGCATATCTCGAGAACCGCCTGAACGCGCATATTTTTGAATTCGACCGGCAGATGAAAAAAATCGGCAAGCCCGTGGACCGTTCCGAGTGGCTCATCTCGCCGCAAACGGTAAACGCGTTCTATCTTGGGCTTCAAAATGAAATCGATTTTCCGGCAGCGATTCTCCAGCCGCCGTTCTTTTATCCCGACGGCGATGACGCCGTGAACTTTGGCGGCATCGGCATGGCAATCGGCCACGAGCTTACTCACGGGTTCGACGATGAGGGCTCGCGCTTCGATGCCAACGGGAATCTCACGAATTGGTGGACCGAAGACGACCGCGCGCGATTCGACAAGCTCACGGCGCGCCTCGCCGCGCAATTCGATGCCTACGAACTTCTGCCGGGCCTTCGCGTGAACGGCAAGCTCACGCTTGGTGAAAATATTGCCGACCTCGGCGGATTGCTGATCGCCTACGACGGGCTCACTTTGGCGCTCAAGGAAAATCCCGTGGGCGCTATTGACGGCTTTACGCCCTTTGAGCGGTTTTTCATCAGTTATGCCATCACCGAACGCTCCGTAGCGCGTGAGGAAGCCTTGCGGACGCAGGTCCAAACGGATCCGCATACGCCCGCGCCGTATCGCGTGAACGGCCCGCTTCCCAACATGGATGAATTTTATGAGGCATTTGACTGCAAACCGGGCGATGCGCTCTGGCGGGATCCAAAGGACCGGGTGAAGATCTGGTGATCGCGCCCGCATTCCGGCTTTTATTTTAGATAAATTTAATCTGCGGCGTGGAGAATGAGAAGGTCGAATAAATAAAAAATTCACGCTTATGAAAAAATATTGCGCCGCGCTTGCGGCAGCCGTGGTTTTGGTTGTGCCGGGGTTTCCCGTCGGTCAAATGCAAATCGCTTCCGTCGAGGCGAGCTATCACTTTGCGAATTATCTGGGCGCTCCGCCGATCCATATTTTCCGATCGGCGCAGAAATCGCCGAGCGGCCTCACGCCGCTTGAGATAAAGCATATTTATAATCTCCCGCTCACGGGAGGCGCAAGCAGTACGATTGCGCTTGTCGAGGCCTATTCCGCGCCAACGCTCGAAAGCGATCTGGGCGTCTTTGACGACACCTATTCGCTTGCGCCGTGCACCGTAAAGAATAAATGTCTTGAGATCCACAGCATGGGGAGTGGCGTCGCCGCGAATGGCGGATGGGCGCTCGAAACAACGCTCGACGTGGAATGGGCGCATGCCATCGCCCCGCAAGCAAAAATCCTGGTCGTACAGGCAAAAACGCAGAGCGGCGCGAATCTGCTCGCTGCGCTCGATTATGCAGCGGCCCGAAGCGACGTCGATGCGATTTCGATAAGCTGGGGCGGTCCTGAGTTTCCGGAAGAAACATCGCTCGACGGGCATTTTTTGAGCGCTTCGGGCGCGGCATTTTTCGCGTCATCCGGTGACCACGGCGCCGGCACGAGTTGGCCCGCGGCATCGCCGAACGTAGTTGCGGTCGGAGGAACCTCGCTTGAACTCTTGCCGAGCGGCTCGCTTGTTTCTGAATCGGCGTGGGCCGGAAGCGGGGGAGGAGTAAGCGCCTATGAGCCCGAGCCGGATTATCAGCGCGCGTACAATATTCCGAAAGCCAGCGGCCATCGCGCGATTCCGGATGTTGCATACAACGCCAATCCGCGATCGGGATATGCGGTTTACAAATCGAACGGCGCCACAAAGAACGGCTGGTATGTCGTTGGCGGCACGTCGGCGGGGGCTCCTCAATGGGCGGCCATCTACGCGATCGGCCGTTCGGCAACGCTCCCGGTCATGTACGGAGATAAAGCTTCGTCGGGCACGCTGCAATATTTCCGGGACATTGCGAGCGGCGCAAATGGCACGTGTAAATATTATTGCGACGCGCGGAAACGATACGACTACGTAACCGGCTTAGGAACGCCGCTCACGGTTCATTTTTAAAGATTAAATTTTTATTAAATGAATATTGCTTCACGATCATGAAAACGTATGATGAGATTATGGAGATTTTGCGGAATGAGTTCAAGGAGGCCATCGAAGATCTCGCGCTCATGATTCAGCGGGAGTTTGTCGCTGTTCGTGAGGAGATGCACGCACAAACTGTGATGCTGCAGACGGAGATGAAAGAACAGGCCGCAGTATTGCGAGAAGAGATGAAAGAGCAAGCAGCAATGTTGCGCGCGGAGATGTATGGGCAAGTGGCAACGTTGCGCAAAGAGATGCACGATGAGGCCGTTGCTGTGAGGGGCGAGATGAAGGGTGGCCTTGATGCACTGCGCACCGAATTAAAGGGCGATATTCAGGAATTCCGGCAGGAAACCCAAGCGAATTTTGCCCTGATGAACGGGATCTTGCGCAACCATGAATATCGGCTCGAAAGGGTCGAGAAAAAGCTCGATATTTCCTAGCGTATAGGTCGTTCTGGGGATTGGAAATTTGACCGGTTTTCTGATACAATAAGAGGTATCTTATGGCAGAAAAAACCTCCAACACCAAAGGCAGCGCTTCATACGGTGCCAAGGACATTTATGTGCTTGAAGGGCTCGAACCGGTGCGCAAACGCCCCGGTATGTACATCGGTTCAACCGGTTCCCTTGGGTTGCATCACCTCGTCTGGGAGGTTGTCGACAACTCGATCGACGAAGCGATGGCGGGATTCGCAAAGAATGTCACCGTCGAAATTTTGCCGGGCAACGAAGTGGCCGTCACGGACGATGGCCGCGGCATTCCCGTCGAAGTCCATCCGCAAACCAAGAAATCCACGCTTGAAACCGTTTTGACGACGCTCCACGCCGGCGGCAAATTCGGCGGCGAGTCATATAAAGTCTCAGGCGGCCTCCACGGCGTGGGTGTTTCCGTGGTGAACGCGCTTTCCGAATGGGTGAAGGTTGAAGTTGAGCGCGACGGCGGGATGTTTGTGCAGGAATATGAGCGGGGCAAACCGAAATATAAGGTAAAGAAAGTCGGTTCATCAAAACGGACCGGCACAAAAACCACATTCAAGCCGGATGCGCAAGTTTTTTCCGAGCTTGAATTCAATGATAAGACGATCATTGAGCATTTGCGCCAGCAGGCGTATCTCACAAAAGGCGTCCGCATCAATATTATTGACCGCCGTCCCAAAGCGCCTCTTTTTTACGGCTTTTACTTTGAAGGCGGCGTGCTGTCGTTCGTAAAATATCTTGCACAGAAAAAGAATGCGCTCCACGAAGATATTTTTTACGTTGAGAAAGAAAACCAGAACATCGACGTTGAGTGCGCCTTCATGTATGTCGACGACACTCGCGCGCAAGAAATGAGTTTTGCGAACAACATTTACACGCCGGAAGGCGGCATGCACCTCACCGGATTCCGCTCGGCCTTAACGCGCTCGCTCAATAACTTTGCCCGCGCCGAAGGCTATCTCAAAGAAAAAGAAGAAAACCTCACGAGCGACGACGTCCGCGAAGGGCAGATTGTCGTATTATCGGTGAAGCTTCGCGAGCCGCAGTTTGAAGGCCAAACCAAGGCGAAGCTCGGCAACCCGGAAGCGCGGACGGCGGTTGAGGCTGTTATCAACGAAGCGCTCAAAGAGTTTTTGGAAAAACATCCGCAGGAAGCAAAAGCCGTTATTGCAAAAGTTCTCCTCACTGCCAAAGCCCGCCTTGCGGCAAAGGCAGCGCGTGAAACCGTTTTGCGCAAAGGCGCATTCGAAGGCCTCACGCTCCCGGGCAAGCTTGCCGATTGCATTTCAAAGAGCGCCGAAGAATCAGAGCTTTTCATCGTGGAGGGCGATTCCGCAGGCGGCACGGCCAAGCAGGGGAGAAACCGCCAGAACCAGGCAATCCTGCCGCTTCGCGGAAAAATTTTGAACGTTGAACGCGCCCGTCTCGACAAAATGCTTGCGAACGCAGAAGTCCGCGCGCTTGTTGTTGCGATCGGTACGGCAATCGGCGAGGAGTTCAACATGGAAAAATTACGTTACCACAAGATCGTCATCATGACCGATGCCGATGTCGATGGCGCGCACATCCGCACGCTTTTACTCACCTTGTTCTACCGTTATTTCCGCGAAGTGGTTGACGGCGGTTACATTTATATCGCTCAGCCGCCGCTCTACAAAATTCAGCTTGGCAAGCAGTTCAAATATGCCTTTTCGGATTCCGAAAAAGAAAAAGCCATCGCGGAACTTCAGAAGAATGCTCCGGTCCGCGGTGCGTCGGCAAAAGGCGATGCGAAGGGAAAAAAGAAAACGGAAGACGTTGCGGAGCGCGAAGCCGGAACCGCCAGCGAAGGAGAGAGAGTTGAGGAGGGCGCTGTTATGGCCGACGGCAAACGCATGCCGAACGTCCAGCGCTACAAGGGTCTTGGCGAAATGAATGCCGAACAGCTGTGGGAGACCACCATGAATCCGGAGAACCGCCTCATGAAGCAGGTGATGATCGAAGATGCGGAAGCCGCAGACAAACTTTTTGACGTTCTGATGGGCGACGCCGTGGAGCCGCGCAAAAACTTCATCCAGGCGCACGCGGCAACGGTGCAGAATTTGGATATTTAAGATAAAAAAACAGACCAGATTGTCGCCAATCCGGCCTGTCGATCCGATGCTATCGATTCACGCTGTCTCAATGGAAAACCGCTAGGGCGAATCCATAGAGGTTGCTCTGGCTGCTCAAGGTTCCGCTGAAGCTAAAGCTGCCCGACGGCGTAATGGCGTCTCCGTATCCGGCTGAACCCCAGCTCGGTTCTATTTGGGCCCGAAGATACGTGAGCGGTGCCGTGCTCGACCATTTCGTGATGGTTCCTGAGTTGAACGCAATGAATCCCACCCCCAGGCTTCCCGAGGAAGTCGTCAGTGCGTTGCTCGCGAACTGACCATTGGTGATCGAGCTTCCCCGGAAGGTTTTGTTAGTCGGACTGCAGTTCGGCAGCCCCGAATACTCGTTCAGAAACATCACCGCATCGCCCCAGCCCGGAATGTTGCCGATCTCGATCGTGGGTTTCTGGCCGCCTTCTGTCGACGACACCTTCTCGTAATAGGTATCGACATACCACGAACCAACTGCTTGTGGACTTCCAAAAACCCCAGGAAGATTGGCCCCGCTGGTCGCGTCAAGTACGCTTTCCATTTCCCCGGTTTTGGTGGCGATTTCAATGATCAAGCAGTTGCCCGTGGTCACGCTGTGCGTATAGGTCCCACTGAAGTTGGGCACGATTGAGGTGCTGGCAAAGACCACTCCTTGAATGAACGATGGACCGGAGGGTGGAGGCGGTGTCGATGCGTTTGGAATTTTGTACACAACGGTTACGGAATCGGCTTGGCAAAATGCCGATTCCGTCAAACAGGCAACAGCAAGAACCAAAGCAAACACTTTCAGTGATTTCATTGTTTCTCCTTTGGATTGTCAACGTACCGCTTGGTAACGCAAAATATAAAATAGCAAATTCAAAGAATTATGTCAATTTTCTCGCCGCACGCAAATTTGCTCTTGACCGCTTGCTCGCAAAAGATTACACTGCTTGTATCTCCAAAACCGCGAGTATAGCGGTCTTTTATTTGCAAAAGACGGTTGCCCGCGAGAAAAATCAGGAGTATACTAGACACCAATGTTCGATCGCATCAAACACTTTTTTATCGAGTCGCGCAATGAGTTGCGCCACGTGAACTGGCCGACGCGCCAAGAGGCGATCCGCCTCACGGGCATCGTGATCGGCCTTTCGCTCTCGCTCGCCGTATTTCTGGGCGCGTGCGACTACCTCTTCACTTACATCATGCGCACGTTTATCGTAAAATAAATATCTAGGGAAATGGCATTAGCTTCGCACCAAGGTGCGCACAACGAAAAACCGCAGATCCGGCAGTGGTATGCCGTCCAGACGTATTCGGGCTACGAAGAAGCCGTCGCCCGCTATTTGAAGCAGCGCGTCGAATCGCTCGCGATGAGCGACAAGATTTTCAACGTCCTCGTTCCGAAAGAAAAGACGATCAAAGTGAAGGGCGGCAAGCGCCAGACGGTTGAAGAGAAGATTTATCCGGGGTATGTGCTCGTCGAAATGATCCTCACCGAAGATTCGTGGTACGTCGTCCGCAACACGCCGCGCGTCACCGGTTTCGTCGGTCCCGATAACACCACCCCGACGCCGCTTTCCAAAGATGAAGTTGATTTGCTCCTCGCGCGCTCCGGCCGCGACGAGAGCAAGGTCATGCTTGACCTCAAGGTAGGCGATCTGGTAAAAATAACCGACGGTCCGTTCAAGGAATACGACGGCAAAGTTGCCGAAGTAAACGAAGAAAAGGGGAGCATCAAAGTGCTCGTACCGATCTTCGGACGCGATACCGCCGTGGAGCTCGACTCGCTCCAGGTACGAAAGATATAATCAATCAGAAACAATAAATTAGAAACTAAGGTCTACTAGAAATATGGCTCAACAGTGTTTCTTCTGTTCGCAAAACTTAAAGAATATTGATTATAAGGAGATCGAATTGCTCCGGCGCTTTGTGTCGAGCCAATCCAAGATCATCGACCCGCGCCATACGAGCGTGTGCGCAAAGCATCAGCGGAAATTGGCGCTCGCCATCAAGCGCGCGCGGTTTATGGGGCTTCTCCCGTACGTACGCAAATAATAAGCGCCCCGGAAGGGGCGTTTTTGTTTCGTGGTAAAATTGAGAAATGTCTTTTAACCAGCGCGCGTTCCTGTGGGTCCATCATTTCATGGGCGCAAGTCCGTGGCTCGATGGATTCGGCGTTTTTCTCGCGGAATGGCTTCCCTATTTCCTCGTCCTCGGATTTTTCATGCTTCTCCTTAGCCAGCCGGGATGGCGCAAGAAATTTTATTGGTTTGCCGAAGGGGCGATCGCGATCATGGTCTCCCGCGGCATCGTCACGGAAACCATCCGACTCTTCTACCATTACGAGCGGCCGTTTTCGTTTTATCATTTTGCACCCCTCATCGTTGGCGCTGGCTGGTCGTTCCCGTCCGGCCATGCCGCGTGGTTCTTTGCGATGGCAACGACGATCTGGTATATGGATCGGAAATGGGGGATTGCGTTTTATATTTTTGCGCTCGTGAACGGCATTTCGCGCGTTTACGTCGGCGTCCATTGGCCGTTCGACATCGTGGGCGGCATTGCGGTTGGCATTCTTTCGGGGATCGTCGTGCATTGGCTCCTCACGTCAAGCCGCGAAGGGATTTATAAAACCGCAACTCCGGTTGCGGCTCAACGCTAAGAACGTCGTTTGCGCTACGCGATCGTTGCGGTGCAATATGCGCACCGGGTCGCTTTGACCGGGATGTTCGAGAGGCATTCAGGGCACGTTTTTGTGGTCGCTTCCGGCGGCGGGCCTTTTTTGATCCGCTCATTGATTTTATTGATTGGGAGCACCACGAAGAAATAAATGGTTGCGGCGAGAATAAGGAACGAGATCACATTGTTCAAAAAATCGCCGTACATGAATTGGCTGCCGTGGACGGTGAAGGTGAGATTGCTGAAATTGGGCTGGGTCGCGATGGCCGCGATGAGCGGCGTGAGGAGGTCTTTTACGAGCGCGCTTACGACGCCATTGAACGCGGCTCCAATCATGATGCCGACGGCGAGATCGATGACGTTGCCGCGCAGGATGAACTGCCGGAATCCCTGTAGCATGCTTTTATTATACACGCCTCAAATTCCGCTGGGCGCCTAGAATCTAAAGAGGCTGAGCTGGATGAGGCGTGAACGGAGGAGGTCGAGAATCTGCGATGGCGGCAGGACGAAGCGGCGGATGGCCACGGTTACCGTCTGGCCGCCTCCGGCGCGGCTTACCGTAAAGCTCGCGCCGTCATTGCCGAGCGGCGATGGTGCTGCGAGAACACTCCCATTCCGCGAAATCATCGTGACTTCTTTTGCGCCGGTTTGCGCAATCGTCTGATGTACGCCGTTCACGGCGGCCGCTCCTTCCGAGAATGAAATGCTCCCGAAGTTGTCGAGCGGCAGGGTGCCGACATTCGAGCTTGGCATTTCTTGGATCCATTCCGCGGATGAATGATCGGAATTATAGGACAGGTCGAGGTGATCGGTGTCGCCGGTCGTATTGTTTCTATAGGAAACCCGCCACGTGCCCGGATCCGATTCCTCGAGCGATACGCTTATTGAGTCGCCGGCGTGCACCGGGAAAGAAATCTGTTGCATGTCGTCGGGCAGCAATTCGTACCAGGCGGCGTAGCGTACCGAACCATTCGGGTCGGTGATCGCCTGGGTGCCGGCTTGGATGAGATTGTGGCCGGTGACGCCGCCGATGCCTACCCACGTTGCGTCGGCCGAGGTTCGGTCCGCGCTTGGAACGGAAGGAATGGTCCACGTTCCGCCGACCGCCGTAAAGGATCCTTCCGTTGAAACGTAGCCCGCCCAGTTGAGCGACTCATTCGAATTGACGCCGGAATCCGGCGCGCTCGGGTATTGCGGATAAACAATCTGCGCGATTTGCGGACCGTCGTTTGTTCGGGAAAATGAGAGCCACGAAAATGGAAGCGAGAGCTGCGGGAATGGCGCTGCGAATGCCATAATAGGCATGGCAGCAGCGATGACTGCGGCCGCGAGCATTCGTAATAGAGTCTTCATGTTTAAACTAGTACGCCTGGATTTTGGGAATTGTTTCATTTCGCGGCGCGGTGCGTATTATAACGATACTTGCTTATTCGTGGTCGACTATAAATTATTTCTATGCCTCGAAAGTACAGCAGAAAATCGCAGAATAAAGTTCGCCGCGCCATGCACGAGATGAAGCGTGGAAAATTGAAGAGCGGCCGCAGCGGGAAAACGGTCCGCAGCCGCAAGCAGGCGATTGCGATCGGACTTTCCGAAGCGCGCCGTTCGGGTGCCAAAGTCCCGAAGCCGAAGCGCGGCAGGCGCCGATAAGTTGTGCACAATTGAATAGTGCCCAAGGGTGCGGGACAATGAAGATAGAAGGAGGTGAAATGGATTACCCGAGAGGTGTGAGGTTCTCATACCAAGGAACCAGATATCTCGTCGAGTTTCATTGCATATCCAAAAACCCCGCGCAGAAATGTTCAAATCCGGACTGCACGGATAAGGCCGTTTTTGCGGTGACCATTGTCATCAACAAGATCAGCATCAAGGAGAGTTCCCAGGAAATCGTGCTCGATCCCAGGCACAAAATGTGGGCGACGATTGCAACCATTGTTCGGCTTCGTGAGGGCGACAACCAAACCCATTGCCTTGAAGCAAATTCATTCAGGACCTGCGAAAAGGCCATGGCGTACCAGAATTACGCCGCCACGAGAGATGCCTTCGGCGTTCGTGTAAGCGAACGTGAAGGATGGAATAAGTTGTACTTGAGTCGCCAACGTCATTTGGCCCGCAAGGAGCGGAAGCGCCTTAAAAAAGAACGAAAGGCCATGAAACGTGCTCAACGGTGCCAACAACTTTCCGGACGGAGGTGATCTGTCCACCGGCGCGGATGATTATTCGTCCGCGCTGTTTCTATTTGAGAATTTCAAAAGAATCCTATACACTCAATGGGACATTGGAGGCGTGGCCGAGCGGCTTAAGGCAGCATCCTGCTAAGATGTTTAGGGGGAAACTCCTACGAAGGTTCGAATCCTTCCGCCTCCGCCCGTTAGTGCAGCGGTTCGAGAGACCTTGAGGCCTCATGTCGGTAGGGTAGCCGAAGCACCAGCTTGAATCTTCCAATAAATATTTGGATGTGTTACAGTGGGGCTATGCCAAACTCCTTCGAAAATTCCATTCAGGACCAACCTCAGGAAATTCCTGTCGAGGTGCATCATGCCGAAGACGGGAAAGAAAATCCTGAATCAAAAAACGAATCCTCTAAACAGGAAAAATCGCCCGAGGGAAAAGCCGATAAAAATGAATATGCAGAAGTAGCTGAACAACACGTCGAAGCGGCTTTCGAGTCCCAGAAAGCAGAACTGCAACAGCGACAAAAACGGTATGAGAATGCGGTAAATTTATTGAAAACGAATCTCGAGGAGGCCCAAAAGCAGTACCCACAACTCGAAAACAGTCCCATTCTTAAGACTTTCTTAGAAGAGGATGAAGGCATAGCTCGATTGTTTGAAGCTGGTGGTACGACGCTTGATTTGGGCAAAGAAGCATTTTTGAACAAAGCCCGCCAAGAGTTCTCTGGTCCGGCAGACTGGATGACTGACGACATCCACATCCGCGGTTTTGAGCGACGCTTAAAATGGCATAGTGAATGGCTTCAAGAAGTTAATCTGCCGACCATTGACGCAATAACAGAAAATATTGAAAAGAAAGCGAAAAACATAGCACTCACCCTTCAAAAAGGCAGCATCGAAGGAGCATTCAAAGATAGTGATGGAGCAGAAAAAGACCCAGTCAAGGAAATAGAAGACCAACTTACCGAATTGCACGAAGGAAACTTTTTCACCGGAGGGCAGAAACACTTGAAATCGGCATTAAATTCTTACAATCGTGCGGCGAGAGTATCGAGCGCAGAGAGCGCTTCTGCAACCGAGGAATCTTTGCCGAAGGCGGCATAGCGACAAGCGACCTCCCGGCTTCAAAAATCGCCTTTTCAAGAACGTTGCAACGGCCTGCTTAAAAGAGGTTCCCGACCGAAGATCTCCGCCCGTTAGTGCAGCGGTTCAAGAGACCTTGAGACCTCGAAAAATTTTAGATATGCTAAAATTTGACTATGGCTGAAAGTGTAGCAGCTTCTCGGAGGGACGTGGGTGAATCAAGTTTTTCTCAGGGTTGGCGACTTTTTAAAAGCGCCATTATTTTTATTTTCAGAAAGCCAGCGTTCCTAATACCGATATTTATATCATGGGTTGTGGTTGGGGCTGTAACCTTCTATATACGTTATTGGTGGATTTATCCCGATAGTAATGGTCTGTTCTTTTTGGAATTGTTCGGCTTTATTCTATTGATGACATATGTCATCTTCGTTGCCAATCTAATGCTTTTGGAGCTTATAAAGCAACTCGAGGATGACCAACAAGTTTCCTTCGGGAAAGCATTAGCGGCAACAATCTCAAGTGATTCGATCAAAGTGATACCGCTCGCAATATTTTTCGCGATCGCTTGGTTCATAATTGTTATCATTCAAGCGCTCACCAGGAAAAGCCGACGAAATCGCGCAGAGCCATCGCTGCGAGATGCTGCTCAAACTCTCGCAGGAATACCCGGCGGCTTATCAGTGAACCCTTTCAGTTGGTTGCGACTGGGATTGAGGATGTTTGAAAAGATGCTGCGAATGACTATCTTTTTAGCACTACCAGCTATCGCGTGGGAGCATGAAGGTTCGTTCTCGGCGTTTAAAAAGGCCGTCAGCATCGTTAAAAAATATCCTCTTCAATTTCTCAGTGAATATGGACTAACACTTGTGGCAGGTACGATTATGGCAATTCCACTAATCATCATCTTCCTTTTGGATAGCTTGGGGCAATCAACGGGGGGTACACTGCCGAATATCATTTGGTACTGGGTTATTTTTTACGAAGGCGTGATTTGGACGCTTGGAATTTATCTCGAACAGATGTCAATGGCATTGCTCTATCTTTGGCAGATGAAATATGAGAGCAATGGTAACACGCCTGATTTATCGACATTTAACAAACCGGATCTTTTGGAGAATCTTCGCGCATTGAAAAGTTCTCAAATCTAGTCAAGCGATAATCGACCTTTCGGCTTCGAAATCCTACTTTCAAGAACATTGCAACGGCTCGCCAGGATTCGGTTTTAGACCAACGCACACCGCACAAACCCATGAACAATGCATTTCGGGATATCCGGGCCGTCGGGTTCGATCTCGACGGCACGATGTACGCTCAGTCGCCATTGATGGACGAGAAAATCGTCCAGCTTTTTGCCGAAAAAGTTTTGGCGAAAAAACCGGAATTGGGAACGATTGCAGCGGCAAAAGAATTTTCAGAAAAGAAATATCGCGAGTTGGAGAGCCGCAAGAAAACGCTCGAACTGGTGGGATATTCCAATGCCGGTGAAATCATGGAGGGAATCTTCCGCGAGGCTGACAGCGCGCAGTTCCTGGAACGCGACGAAAAGCTCATCGGTTTGCTTCACGAAATTCGAAAAGCAAAAGAATATGTCTATCTCGTGACGACGGCTCCGGCGGACGAAATGGAAAAGAAACTCGCGCGGCTTGGCGTGAAAAAAGACATATTCAACTTGATTGTGAACGGGAACGATCCGCATATTGCTCAAAAGCCCAAAGACGGCAACGTGTTCAGTTATGTTGTGGAGCAATCTGGAATTCCCGCGGGAAATCATGTATATATCGGAGACCGGGAGAAATCGGACATTCTGGCGCCGCAATCCATCGGCATGAGAACTATTGCGGTCGCGAACGAAATCCCGGCGGCGGATGCGTACGTCCCGGACGTCTACGGCATTAGAGAAATACTTTTATGAGCGACAAAAACTTTTTAATCATCATGGCCGGTTTGCCCGGAACTGGGAAATCGACTACGGCAAAGAAGCTGGCGGAAAAACTTGGTTATCACCTCATTTCACAGAATGACGTGCGCCGGGAGCACGGCATGAAAGACATGCCTCCGCATCAGGAAGCCGTTTTGCGCGACGTTGATCAGCGCGTATTCAAGGCGCTTTCGGCAGGGAAGGGCGTGATTCTCGATGCCGCGCACCGCGACGGCCATCGGCGCCATCAGCTCTACGGCATCAGCTCGGGACTCGGCCTCGGCGTCATCGTGATCGAGTGCGTCGCTTCCGAGAAGGAAGCCAAGCGCCGCATGCAAGCACGGCCGCAGAGCGACGGACTTATCGTGGACGCTTGGGACCCCAAAGCATACGACCGGGTTGCCGCGGGATGGAGGGACGTCGCCGCTGACTTTTCGGACATCTCAGACCATGTCACGCACATCGTGCTCGATACCGAAACCGGCGATGTTGAAATAAAAACAAAGGGCTGGGCGGAAGGTATTGAGGAAAAGATCAAAAAAATCCTTCTCGAAGGCCGCAAGTAATTATGAGTTTTTGGGAGTCATTAAAAAAGCCGATCATGGCGATCGCGCCGATGGCGAATGTTACCGACGCCGCATTCCGGCGGATGTTCGTCGAGTGCAATGAAGCCGCCCAATTAAAAGAGCGGCCGGTTTTTTGGACGGAATTCGTTTCCGTCGAGGGATTGCTTTCGAAAGGCAAAGAGAAATTGCTCGTTGATTTTTGGTATGACGAGCGCGAGCATCCGATCGTCGCGCAAATCTTCGGTTCAAAACCGGAACAGTTTGAGGCGGTGGGCCCGCTTATCCGCGAGCTCGGGTTCGATGGTGTCGATATCAATATGGGATGCCCCGACCGGGCCGTGGAAAAACAAGGTTCCGGTGCGGCGCTCATCAAGAACCCGGCGCTCGCCAAGGAAATCATCCGCGCAACGAAGCGCGGGGTTGGCGACATGCCGGTATCCGTGAAAACGCGGATTGGCTATGCAAAAGACGAACTTGAAACATGGGTTCCCGCCCTGTTAGACGAGGGCATCGCCGCGCTCACCATGCACCTTCGCACGCGCAACGAGATGTCTGACACCGAGGCACATTGGGATCTTGCGCCAAAGCTTGTGGCGCTTCGGGACAAGTATGCGCCGCAGACGTTTGTCCTCGGCAACGGCGACGTGGATTCATTGAGCGATGCCAAACGGAAGGTCGCGGAAACGGGGCTCGACGGCGCAATGATCGGCCGAGGTATCTTTGGAAGCCCGTGGTTTTTCTCCGGCCATGCGCCGGACACAAAAGAACGGCTCGAAAAAATGGTGGAGCACGCCGAATTTTTTGAAAAATTGTACCGCAATCCGGAAAAGGGGATGCTCAAAAGCTTCGACGTCATGAAGAAGCACTTCAAGGCATACGTCTCGGGCTTCGATGGTTCAAAAGAGCTCCGCATCAAACTGATGGAAACGCATACGTCCGCCGAGGTGAGGCGGGTAACGGAAGAATGGCTACGCGCCGCTGCTTTGGCGCCACAGACATTCAAATAGAACGTCCATCGTATGGTGGATGTCCTGGTCTTCTATTAATATGCCGACGGGGCGCTTGGTATTCAACGAAATGATGGCAACTTTGTTGCCATAAATGAAATTGGTATTTTTGATTTCGAGCGACGCCGGAAGATATTGCGTGGCGCGGAGTTCCTCGGCGTCGCGCGCCTTGAGGGCCGACGACAGTTTTGTTTTTGGCGTGAGGAGCCGGATGCGCAGGAAGTGGCGGTAGCGGGTTTCGATGAAATCATCCACGTAGTTTTTGCCGAGCACGCTGATCCATTCGTCCCAGGAAATGATCGCGGAAATGTGGTGCTTGGTTTCAAGCATGTCGTTCATGATCTGTTTGATTTCTTCCGCGCCGCCGTACGTGCGCACCGTCGGTTTGACGCCGGTATCGTGGCGGAGCGATTGCAGTTCCGGAAGAATGAGCTTGAGGGCGGCTTCATTCTCGCGGACGCTGATCAGGAGCCGTTCGGGATTTTCGGCCGCCCAGATCCGCCGCCGCCGCTTGATGAAGGCGTTCATGAGTCCCTTGCGATGGAGTGATTCAATGATCAGATTGACCGTCGTGCGGGGGAGTCGGGACTTCCCGGCGATCTCCGTTGCTGAACTCGGGCCGAGTTCAAGCGAGGCAAGATAGACGGTCACCTCCTGGGGAGTGTATCCAAGCTGTTCGATGACACTTCGGAGATGCATGTTTTTGTTCCATTATCATAACACAACCCCGTGCGGGCTCATTCGTAAAAAATGACGACGAAATTATTGTCATTTTATTTGCGGGTGCATCTGCTATAAATGTTGAATTTATTGGCGTTCGCGGAGGGCCGGAGGAGAAATGATTCGCCAAGCCGCATGTGGGGATGATAGCTTCCCGGCCCCGGTTGAAAATGATGATAGGTTCATTTCCACGGCACAAGGGCTAACCACCGATCACATACCTAATAGCTTCTGTTCTCTAAGACCTTCTATTATTTGCAGCGGTATATGTATCCTTTGTGCGTGAGAGTGAACCAGCCAACACAGAGAGGCGAGGCTCCACCAGGAAGGACCTCGCCTTCTCTTGTATGGGGCAAACGCTCTCCTGATATAATAAATACATGAGACGACCGGGCATCATAACGCTTATTTTCATCACCGCCGGTCTTTTATTCTCGGGCTATATGAGTGCCGTAAAACTTTTTAGCGGGACGTGCGCGTTCAGCGAGCCGTGTCCGTACTTTTTGGGATATCCAGCCTGCTGGTATGGGTTTCTCATGTATCTCGTCATGTTCGTCGCCACCGTAAGCGCGCTCAAAGGCTGGACGAACGTGAAGACGGCGATCGGCGTCGATGGTTTTGTTGCGGCGCTCGGCATGGTTTTTTCGGGGAACTTCATCGTGCAGGAAATCATGTCGTCGACCGTGTATGGCGGGCCGCTCGCGCTCTCCACGTGCGTGTATGGTTTTGTTTTTTATACCGCCATCCTGATCACCGTCCTTATTGCGGCTAAAAAATATCGTTCGCCAGCCGCATGAAAATCCATAATTTCACCGCACTCGCCACCACCCCCGAGCGCAAGGCGCTTTTGGATATTGCCGAAGCCGGCTTTGCCGCGATTGATACGTCATCCGTGATCCATAATGCCGTGCGGCTGCACGGCGACACGCTCGAGGCGGGCGGCCACACGGTGAGTCTTGCCGGCGTGAATCGCCTCATCGTTATCGCAATCGGCAAGTGCGCCGCCGACGCCGCATTCGTCCTCGAGCAGATCCTCGGCGACCGCATTACGGACGGCGTCGTTGTCGACGTGAAAGTATGCCCGATAATGGAACGTCTGAAGACGTTCTGCGGAACGCACCCGCTGCCTTCCGACGAGAATGTCCACGCCGCGGAAGCTATCCGCGCCTCGCTTGCGGGCCTCACGGAACAGGACCTCGTGATATTCGTGATTTCGGGCGGCGGCTCAACGCTCTTATTCCTGCCCGAAGATCGCGCTGACCGCAACGAAGTGAAGATTGTGACGGCGCTCATGGATGCCGGCGCAACCATTCAGGAAATGAATATTGTCCGCAAGCATCTGTCGCTCGCGCGGGGCGGCTATCTTGCCAAATACGCATATCCGGCGCGGGTGGTTTCCCTCATCATGAGCGACGTGCCGGCGAATGATATTGCATTCATCGCATCGGGACCGACCGTGAAAGACGTGACGACCATTAAGGATGCCGAAAAAGTCTTGGAGAAATATGACATTCTGAAGATTTGCAAGCTTGCAAAATGCGGAATGATCGAGACGCCGAAAGACGACAAATATTTTGAACGCGTGACGAACGAACTCATCGTTTCGAATGTGCGCGCTCTCGACGCGATGAAGCACGCAGCGGAACGGCTTGGATTCAAGGCGGAGATAAAAGATTCGCAATTTACCGGCGAAGCGGCGCAGAACGGCGAGATGATCCTTGCGGCAATCGAAAAAGCGCCGCCGCGATCGGTGTTCTTATGGGGCGGCGAGAGCACGGTGACGGTCCGCGGCACCGGTTCCGGCGGACGGAATCTGGAGATCGCGCTCTCGGCGCTCCGCCGCGTTCCGCCGGGCGTGGAAATACTCTCGTTCGCATCCGACGGGCGCGACCACGGCGCATTCGCCGGCGCGATCTGTGATACAATGACAAAAAGCGTTGCCGAAAAAGCCGGGCTCGATATGGAAGCGGTTTTGAAGAACAACGACACCTATCCTTTTTTTGAAACGGTCGGCAACTATCTGATGACGGGCGACACAGGATCGAATGTGTCGGATCTCGTGATCGCGCTTAAAGCGTAAAGAATTAAAAAATAATATCGCTATGAAGGGAAATAAGCATATTTTGAAGTACGAAGAAGTCGGCATCAAGGATGTGGGCATGGTGGGAGGCAAGAATGCGTCGCTCGGGGAAATGATCCGCACGCTCAAGTCCAAGAACGTGCCAGTGCCCTCGGGTTTTGTCGTGACGGCC
>DATKNI010000031.1:0-6682 GCA_035541415.1 Minisyncoccota bacterium
AGCCAGCCGAGCGCGAATATCATAAGCGAATTCGTAGCCCATGAATGGAACCCCTCGATCGCGGTGAAGCGCCAATACCGTTTTTTGCCGGCAGGAATTTCCGGATCATTGCGGAATCCTTCGAGCATGTAGGGCACATTCTCTACGCCCCAGCCCCAGCGGCGCTGCTGCTTGTAAATATTTTTGAGTGTCCCCCAGAACGACGGCGCGACGTTCGCGTCCATCGACACCGGATAGAACAGCGGGTACACCCGGAAGTCGCCGTGGTAGCGCAAAAATCCTTGCCAGAAAATCCGCGAATCTTCCGACACGATATCCTTCTGCCAGAACCCGATGTCGACGAGCGTTTGGAGCGGAATCGATTGCGACGAAAACGACGTGAGGCGTTCCGGCCGCGACTGCTGCATCATCTGCCAGAAGGTCGACGAGAATGCAACGACGCGCGCGAGCGCGGGCGCTTCGTAAATATTATTCGTGAAGAACGGGATTGGTTGATAGATCGCTTTCAACGGTTCTGCCTCCGTGAGAAATACGTATGTGAGCCGGCCAAAATATTCTGGGAATACTTGCGTATCGACATCAAAAACGGAAACTAAAACTTTTTTGTAGTCGATGCGGGCGCTCATGCGATCGGCGCCTACCGCATCAATGAATTCACGTTTTGCCTGCGCCCCTGCCCACGCTTCGTTCGCGCCCTTGCCGGGAATTTCGCCGGGCAGATTGGCCGGATGCGTCGTCACCAAAAATCTTCCGAATTGCGAAGCGAACTCAGCCGCGATGCGCTCCCCCGTTTCCTGCGCCGCCTGGCCGGCACGCTCTTCGAGCGCGAGCACCACAAAGAGATGCTCTTTTGGATAATGGCTCTTTGCGAGGCTCACAAAACTTTCGCGCACGACTTCGTGCGGCTCGTTATACATCGGCAGGATCACAAGATGCCGGACGCCATCCCAGCCCGCACGCCCATTCGGCAAATCATCGAGCTTGGCGACCCAATCCGTTTTCATGTTTTGCCGGAGCGCGCTGAACGTGGCCCGCAGATGCAGCGAAAGATAGGCCGTTTTGAGCAGCCAATAAATATCAAAAAGAATAATAAAAATGGAAACCCAGACGGGCACAAGCCACGACAAGACCACCATCAATATGATCGTGGCCCAGGCCAAGAAGCCCGGCAGTATTTCGAAAAAGCGTTTCATGCAATCTCTAGAGATTTGTTATGCAGCCTCTAGAGATTAGTATAGAACGCACGGAAATACAAAGCGGAGCGCGTTGACTTTATGGAGATTTGATTGTATAGTTTGCGGAGCCGTTGAAGCCGTCCGTCAAAGGAGCTCGCATGGGAAGAAAACCGCCGCTTCGTACCACGATCGCACAATGTTTTCGAGATGGGCTCATTGCCTTTCCCGTTTACCTGGCCGCCATACTTTCCGTCGGCCTCTTTTCAAAAAACCTCAATCACTTCACTCCGGGCATTGGCGTTCTGATCGCAAACGTTGCGCTCACCTTGCTCTTGCTCTTTTGGGAACGGCCGCACTCACCGCTCACCGTTATCAAATTGCTCGTTCTCGCCATCGTCGGATCTTTTATCGGTGCCTACAGCACCCATGAAGATTTTATCCTGATGACGTCTATCAAGAGCTATGATTACATGTGGGGCTGCGCATATAGCCTCGGCGGCATAGCGCTTGCCATGGTGGTATTCGCCCTGCTGCTCAGATGGTCCGACACAGATTATCACCGGAAATTTCTGAACGGCATCTACTAGCGAATCTTCCGCGCCCGCGGGCACATGATTGTGCCCGCTTTTGTTTTAAAACTTTGCACGCCACGTCGCTACTTTGACCGGAAACCGAATTGCAAAAATCAGATTTTTGTGTTTAAATCCAAAGTGCTTGGCCTCATCGTCTAATGGCTAGGACGGCGCCCTTTCACGGCGTAAATGGGGGTTCGATTCCCCCTGGGGCTACCAACTGGGATTTCTTTTCTACAAACTCGCTGGAAAGCCTGAAAATCCAAGTGAGTTTTGGTGTTCCATTAAGTATTTCGGTATAAGTTGGTGTTTCCTCGAAAACCAAGCTGAACAAAGCCCTCTGGGTGCGTGGATTCTCAGCATTTAAAAGCATTTCCGCGGGGGGTAGCTTTGCATATAGTTCCCTGAGCTATCAAGTTGACTAAATAATATTTTTGTTTTATACTATGCACAGCTTGAACTCCAGGAGGAGTTATGAAAAAAGAGCCATTCACTCGCAGGTGTAATCATTTTGAAAAAGAAATCGGGAAAACACTTCTGGAGCTTTACCAAGGCGGATGGATTTCAACAACAGTCGTTGAAAGATACCGCTTCGGGAAACCTCACACAGATCACGACAGGAATCCTCGTCGCTTGATATTGGTGACGCTCATCAACGGAACAAAAATCCATTTACTTTTTTCGCCGGAAATCGCTGAACATGCGGATCGGTACTGGGGAGCTGACTACGTTTCCCTTGTGTATGACGGCGAGAAAAAATTCCTTCAGGCCTCTGACTCAGGCCCCAGAAGAGTATGGCTACACCAAAGTGAACGGCCCTATGACTTCTTAGAAGCCATCCGCCGCCGCATCTGAAAGGAGATCCCATGAACCATCGTAGTACAAGGGCCAGCGCAGAGCAATCTGCGTCGGCCCTTCTTTTTAATATTCTCCATTAGTGCTACATTCAAACACATGAAAATCCTCGCCATCGAAACGTCGTGCGATGAAACGGGACTCGCGCTTCTTGAGGTATCGGGCGGCCTTCGCGCGCCGCGCTTTAATGTTTTGAAAAGCCTGGTTGCGTCGCAAATCAAAGTCCATCAGCCGTTCGGGGGCGTGGTCCCCAATCTCGCAAAGCGCGAGCACCTCAAAAACCTGCCGGTGCTCTATAAAAAAATGTTCGGCGCGGAAGGAGGCGCTGCCGAAAAGAAATTATGGAAGCAAATTGATTTCATCACCGTGACGGTTGGTCCGGGACTTGAGCCTGCGCTCTGGACCGGCATTGAGTTCGCCAAAAAACTTTCGCGCGAAAAGAAAAAGCCGCTTGTCGGCGCAAATCATCTCGAAGGTCATCTCTATAGTTTTCTGTTACCCGCCGCAGGCGAAAAAAAGAGCGCACGCAAATCCCCCTTTGGGAACGGGTCGAAAAATGCGACCGTGAAGAATATTTTTCCGTCAACGGCGCTCATCGTATCAGGCGGCCATACCATCATCTTGAACGTCGATTCATTTTCAAAATGGAAGCACCTCGGTGAAACGCGCGATGACGCCGCGGGCGAAGCATTCGACAAAGTCGCCCGGCTTCTCGACCTCCCCTATCCCGGCGGACCGGAAGTGGAACGCCTCGCGCGCGTTGGCGATCCTCATGCCATCAATTTCCCGCGACCGATGCTCCATGATAAGAATTTTGATTTCAGCTTCTCCGGTCTGAAAACCGCCGTCCTCTATTATTTACGCGACGAGAAGTTTGAGAAGCTTCCGAAAGCCAAACAGGATGAGCTCCGCAAAAATGTTTCGGCAAGCTTCCAGGAAGCCGCACTCGATGTACTTGTTAAAAAAACATTAAAAGCGGCTCGGCAAACCGGCGCGAGATCAATCATCCTCTGCGGCGGCGTTGCAGCAAACAAGGCACTCCGCGCGCGGCTTGGAAAAGAAGCAAAAAAAATCGGCGCGGCGTTCTTGGTCCCCTCTTTTATTTATAATCTCGATAACGCGGCCATGATCGGCGCCGCAGGAGCCGTGGCCTATTGGCGCAAGAAGAAATATCCCATCCGGGCGAACGGCAGCCTCGGCATATAACGCTTGACACGGAAGCAGTTTTGTCCGACGCTCAAGGTAGCCCCGCACAAGCGGCCTAATATAGGAGGTTTTCGATGAAACCCACTCTCAAGATGAAGCGCATTTCGAGTAGGCCCGACTTCCCGCTGAAAGCTTATACGCTTTTTCTTGTGGATTGCGACGTCCGCTGCATCCGGCCGAAGCGTCTTGCAACCGGCGCAAAGCCAGATTATTCAGACATAAAAGCTGGACGGATGTATCACGCTACCGTCAACGAAACATTCCAACATTGCGGAGAAACAAAAGATCGCAGGGTCGTCGTTGAACACACGATTTTTGATCGAAGCGAGCGCTTTCTTCTCAAGCCGGGATGGACGCTTTCCGTCTCTGGATTAAAGCACCAGTGGAATCCTGCGCTTCGCTGGAATCTCGACGCAAACGGCGTACCCCAAGCGTATTTCAACCCCGACAATCCCGTCGATCCGAAATTGACCCTGCTTGAAGCGTTTTACATGCTTGATGGCATGCTCGCCGATCATCCCCGATCAAAGTTAATGCGCAGGCATCTCAGAAACTTGGTCAGGGAAGTTGAGACGTTCAGGAATCCGCTTGTTGAACTCGAAGACGCATATGAGTTTTATGCGAATGAAGCTTATCACGCCGCTTTTCAAAACGGCACAATCTTCTAACTCCGAGCCGCCACCGCAGCCCACTCCCCGTGGGCTGCACTTTTTTATAACAATCCTTTTTTAATTTTCTCCCGCAGCTTTTCTACGTACGAGTTGAAATAAAACAAATTGTGGTACGTAATGAGCGTTGCGGATGTGATTTCTTTTGCACGGACGAGATGGGAAATATAGGCGCGCGTGTACGTGCCGCACGTGATGCATTCGCATTTTTTGTCGAGCGGACTCTGGTCTTTCAAAAAATTTGCCTTGCCCATGTCGAGCTTGCCCTGCGACGTGAACGCGATGCCGCGGCGTGCGAAATGCGTGGGCACCGTGCAGTCAAACGTGTCGGCTCCGCCTTTGATGATGAGCTCCATATCCTCGATGTAGCCGATGCCAAGCAGGTGGCGCGGCTTTGCGGGGTCGAGGTGCGGGATCGTCCAGTCGAGCGTATTTTTGGTGCCCGCCTTGCTCTCGCCAAGGTCGCCGCCAATGCCATAGCCGTCAAAATCGAGGCCTGCGATGAACGTGGCGCTTGCCTCGCGGAGATCGCGGAAGGTCGAGCCCTGCACGATGCCATAGAGAGCCTGCTTGGAACGGCGGGCGGCGAGCGACTCGCGAGCCCAGCGGTTGGTGCGGTCGAGCGAGCTTGCAACGTAGGCGCGGGTTGCGCCGCTCGGCGTGCATTCGTCGAAGGCATACATGATGTCGGCTCCAAGCGCTTCCTGGATTTTGATCGATTCGCGGGGGCCGAGGAAGAGTTCTTCGCCCGTGAGCGGCGATTTGAATTTCACGCCATGCTCCATAATCTTCAACGACGCGGGCTGGTCGCCGCGGTCGATTGCGCGCTCCAATTTGCCGGGATAAAATTTTTCCACTTTGCCGACGCCGAAGTCGCGGCCGAATCCCAAGCTGAAAACTTGGAATCCGCCGGAGTCCGTCATTGTGGGGCGATCCCACTGCATGAACGTGTTGATGCCTCCCGCTTTCTTCACGACATGTTCTCCGGGAAGCAAATGCAAGTGATAGGTGTTTGAAATAAGGATCTGCGTTTTTGTTGCAGCAACTTCGTCGCTCCGCATCGCTTTCACGGCGGCAAGCGTTGCAACGGGAACGAGCGACGGCGTCTCAACCTCGCCATGCGGCGTCTTCAAAATGCCGAGGCGCGCGCGGCTCTTTTTTGATTGTTTCACAACGCGGAATTCGATCATGGAAGAATCGTACCCTGCAACGTGCAATATATCAAAACAGCCGGAGCGTGCGCCCCGGCTGTTTCATTTTCTTTTAATACATTTCCGATTACTTCGTCGCCGTGCTCGTTCCAGCCGGAGCACCCTGAGTGTTGGAGTAATAGTGCATCATCGGCATTGGATAGTCGCCGTAGCCGTAATATGCGTTATACCCATAACCACCCCGGATTTCCGCGCGCAGCTCACCAAGCCGCACGCCGAACCAGAAAACGATCACGAGGAGAATGACGCCGAGCAATATCCGGAAGATAGAGTGGCCGTGATGCCATCCGCATGCGCATCCCATGCCGCTGCCGTCGCATCCGCACACGCACTGCTGTCCGCCTCTCATAATTTTCGAGCCATTCTTTTTTTCGTCTGCCATAGTTTTAAGAAAGAAATAAAGGTTCCCCGACCTTTTCTTAATAGTATCATGATGTGCGCCAATAATTTTCCACAACGAAGCGCGCTTTGGCGCAAGGCTTTTTTTTCGGGGGAAAACGTGGAAGAATAGACTCCATGGAGCCCCGCTACGATATTAAAGAGGTTGAAACCCGCATTTCCAAGGCCTGGGAGGATTCCGGCCTCTTCAACCCCGACACCTGCATCGAGCAAGGCAAAACCGACGCCGACGCGGAACCGTTCTCGATCGTGCTTCCGCCGCCGAACGTGACTGGCGTATTGCACATCGGCCACGCCTACGAAGACGCACTGCAGGATGTCGCCGTCCGCTACGCGCGCATGCAGGGCAAGCGCACGCTCTGGGTGCCGGGCACCGACCACGCCGCCATCGCCACGCAGGCAAAAGTAGAAAAAGAATTGTCAAAAACGGAGAAGAAATCGCGCTTCGACCTCGGCCGCGAGGAATTTTTGAAGCGGGTGAATGATTTTGCCAAAGCGAGCCACGACACGATCGTAAAACAGGTGAAGCGCCTCGGCGCATCGCTCGACTGGACGCGCGAGGCATACACGCTCGACGAGAAGCGCTCGAAAGGCGT
>DATKNI010000032.1:0-17271 GCA_035541415.1 Minisyncoccota bacterium
CGACCTCAAGGCGCAGGGATTCACCGAATTCAATACGCTCATGCGCGAAGCGATGAAAGTCATGAAGGGCCGCGCTGACGGCAAACTCGTTGGAGAAGTTGTGAAAGCGAATGTCGGCTAAGATCAACCGGCTTGCAGCGAAGTTCTTGAAGCGGCTCAAAATAAAAGGGAAGCCATCCCTCGATATTTATCTTTTGCCGCACGCCGAGATCAAAGCGCTCAAGGCGCGTTTTTTTCGGAAACAAACCGAGCCGAATGTGCTCTCGTTTCCGGAGCCAAAATCATTCCCGCATCCCGATAAAAAAGGGAAGCACTTCCTCGGCGAAATCTATCTGAACAAGGATATTTTGAAAAAGAGCCCCGAGCGGACCGCGCCCCTCCTTTTGCACGGCATTTTGCACCTCCTCGGTTACGACCATATTAAAGGAAAAGACGCAGCAAAGATGGAAAAATTGGAACGGAAAATCCTGGGGAGGTCATAGGAGGGGACAGAAAATCGGACGAAGAGGGCTATCGGAGGCACGAAGGTGCCGAGATTTGAGGTGCGCGCCCAGCAGGGCGCGACACCGTACCTCTTCGGGCGATTTTCTGTCCCCTCCTATCACTATCCACAGTATTTTTTGCTCGATTTTCCATGCTAAAATGAGCATATGAAGCTCAAGGGATTCACCGGAGGATCCGATTTTGTCACAGGACTTGATATCGGGACATCCTCCATCAAAGTCGTGGTTGCCGAACGGCGCGGCCGCCGGCCGGTTCTCGTCCATGTCCACAAGGAACCCTGCTTCGGCATGAGGAAGGGAGCGGTGATTGATTTGAGCGAAGCGTCGCAATCGGTGAATCGCGCGCTTTCCGAGGTGAAGAAGATTTCAAAAGCCGCGGCGCGCAATGTGTATATCAGCATCGGAACGCCGCAGGTGAAGATGCAGGCATCGCGCGGCATTGTCGCCGTTTCGCGGGCCGACGCCGAGATCTATCAGGACGACATCGACCGCGCCGTGCGCGCATCGCAGGCGGTGAACCTTCCGCAGAACCGGACGATCATCCACACGCTCACCAAGGAGTTCGTCGTTGACGGCGTAGGGGACATCGTGGATCCCCTGGGCCTCTCCGGCAGCCGGCTCGAAGTGCAGAGTCTCATCATCGACGCCTTCTCGCCGCACATCAAGTTGCTCATGCGCGCCGTTGAGCTCGCCGGAGGCGAAATCGCCGGACTCGTGTTCGGCCCGCTCGTCGCGGCGCGCGCCGCTCTTTCAAAACGGCAGAAAGATCTGGGGACGGCCATCATTGATCTCGGTTTTGGGACCACGGGCCTTGCCGTGTATGAAGAGAACCGCCTCACCGGTACGGCAAAATTTCCGGTTGGCGCGGGCAATATTTCGAACGACCTCGCGGTCGGCTTGAAGATCGCCGTCGACGCCGCAGAAGAAGTGAAGCTCCACTACGGCTACGCGCTTTCAAAAGAGGTGAGCACCAAGGAAACCGTTGACCTCAAGAAATTTTCCGAAGAGGCAAAGAGCACCGCGTCGCGGCGTTTCATCGCGGAGATCGTCGAATCGCGCCTCGAAGAAATTTTTGATCTTGCGAATGCCGAACTCAAGCTGCTCCAAAAATTCGGAGAGCTTCCCGGCGGCGTCGTGATTGTGGGCGGCGGAGCAAAGCTCCCGGGCCTCACGGATCTCGTGAAACAGGAGATGCGCCTTTCGGCCCAGATCGGTTCGACCGTTGCCGAAGCATGGGATGGCGGAGGAGGAGCGTTCAAAGAATATCTCGAAGACCCGGAATTCGTGACAGCGTTTGGCCTTGTTTTATGGGGCATCGGGGGTGAAAGCGGCGGCGATGTCCCCGAACCGGAGGGCGTCAGCTTGAAGAATTTCTTTAGATATTTTACGCCATAACGTCTAGTCCTTGCCTGGGCTTTGGCGTATGTTAAAATAGCATTACATCTAAGGCACCAAAAAGCATGCCGAACGCAAAACGAGAAAAATTTCAGCCACTCTCCGCTAATGTCAAAGTTATCGGAATCGGCGGCGGGGGAGGAAATGCGGTTGCCCGCATGGCGAAGAATTTTTTCCGCGGCGTCGACTTTATTGCCATCAACACCGACCATCAGGATCTCGATCACTGTGAGGTGAGGCACAAGCTTTATATCGGCAAGGGACTCACAAAGGGCTTGGGCACCGGCATGAATCCGGATCTCGGTCGCCAGGCGGCGGAAGAGAACCGCTCCGAAATTTCTGAAACCGTAAAAGGCGCGGATCTTGTGTTTCTCGCGGCCGGCCTTGGCGGCGGAACGGGAACGGGCGCGACGCCCGTCGTCGCAGAAGCGGCGAAGCAGGCCGGCGCGCTCACGATCGCCGTCGTCACGAAACCATTCAGCTTTGAAGGCAGCCAGCGGGAGCGCGTTGCGACGGAAGGCCTCGTAAAGCTGCGCGATAAAGTTGACGCGCTTATCGTTGTTCCGAATGACCGCATTTTCACCGTGATCAGCAAGGATACGCCAATCGTAAAAGCTTTCGAATCGATCGACGATATTTTACGGAACGCGTTGAAGGGCCTCGTTGAGATTATCGCGATGCCCGGCATCATCAATGTCGACTTCGCGGACGTGAAGAACATCATGCAGGACGCAGGCATTGCCATTGTGGGCGTCGGCCTCGCAACCGGAGCCGACCGCGCCGTGAAGGCCGTGCAGTCCGCGCTCCATTCGCCGCTCCTCGAAACGAGCCCCGAAGGCGCAAAGGCGGTCCTTCTCGGGATCACCGGCGGCCGCGACCTCAAGATGAATGAGGTAAACGATGCCGCAAAGATCGTGGCGCAAACGGCGGACCCCGGAGCGCGCATTATCTTCGGGGCCTACTACGACCGGAACCTCAAACCGGGACAACTCAAGATCACCGTGGTAGCCGCAGGTTTCAATAATCCGCAAGGAACAGCCCTTTTCGGCTCAAGCGGCCTCTATAATGACCGCCAGGCGATCTTCGGAGGCAAGTCTCCCATGGAAGGCAGGAAGCCCTCAACGCCTGCCCGCGAATCGATGGCATACGGAAAGGAAACCTACGCCAAAGATACGGTCCACGCCCGCGGCGACCGGGGCGACGAATCGGCGGACGAAATCATAGCGACCCGCGTTCCGCAGGCGCCGCTTGACCGGAAGCTTCCCCCTGCGGCGGCCGGCAATAACGGTTCGGTCGCGAATAATAAAGAGAAAGAAAACGACGCATGGGATATTCCCGCATTCCTCCGCAGAAGGAAACGATAGCCGCGATAGAGCGCTCGCTCGCGGCCGGCGTATTTTTTTAGAATCTTTTTAGAGCAATTTTACGTCGTCGTCTTTTACGGCGCCGATTTTCAAAATATCCTTGTCGATTTTTGCGAACTCCTTTGAGGCGGTGTTGTAGGCGTTTTGCGTGGTCGAAAGGTGTGTCCCGATTTTCTCGAGATATTCTTCATACCGCTCAAGATGGCGCTGGAGTTCCATGACGTTCTTTCTGATCTGTTCCGCCGAACGGTTGATCTCGATCTGCCGGATGCCCTGGAGCGCCATCTGGAGATAAGCGTAGAAGGTGGTGGGTGAGACGGGGTAGACGCGCTTCTCGCCGGCATAGGCGATGAGGTCGCGTTCCGCCGCGCCGCCGATTTTGTTCACGAGGAGATCGTAATAGAGGGCCTCCGAAGGGATGAACATGAATGCGAAGTCCACCGTATTCTCGGATGGCTTAATGTATTTGGATGTCTCGTCGATCCGCGTTTTGAGGTCCATGCGCAGCGCGTCTTCGATGCGCTTGCGTTCATCATCGGAGAGCGTGCCGGATGCGAGGCGGTTATAATTTTCCAAACTGAATTTTGAGTCGATTGGGATGACCTGTTCCTGATAGAAGATCACGGCGTCAACTTTCGTGCCGTCGGCGAATGGATACTGGAGCTGGAACGCGCCGGGCGGCAAAACATTCTTGAGGACCGTTTCAAGGAAATATTCGCCAAGTACGCCGCGCTGTTTGGTGTTCTTTAAAATATCATTCAAATTTTTGAGCTGGTCATTGAGCGCGCTCACTTGTTTTTGCCCCTCGATCACCTTGGTGAGCTCTGACGTAACCTCTTTGACGATCTTCGTGCTTTCGCCGGCCTGGGCGATGACCGTTTTCGTGGAATCGCTGAGGCGCGCATCGAGCGTCTGCGAGAGGCGATGCATCTGGTCGTTTAATTGCTTTTGTTGGTCCTGGATTTGGTTCTGAAGCAAGACGAGCGATCCTTCGTCGTGCTTCTTCTGAGATCTATAGACGCGTAAAGCAATCGCTATTAATAAAATAATAACGATGCTGAGCAGGAAATTAAGGTATGTATCCATACGCCCTAATTTTAACGATTTCCCAATAATTATCCACACCCACCACATTTGACCCGATCTTGAGGAGGGATATGGAAAACAAAAGACCCGTTTCCGGGTCTTTTGCAAGTTCAAGCGCATGCTAGAACTCAGTTCGCTAGCTGTATATAAATGTTATTCCTTGAAAAATAATCCGTCAATCGCGGTGGAGGTGCGGGGCAAAACAAAAAGCCCCTCACGAGTGAGGGGCTTTTTGGGGTTAAAGCCGACTTATTGCCAGCTGCGTCCGCCTCCGCCGAAACCACGGTCACCGCGAGGTGCACGGGGTTCGAGGGGCTTGGCTTCGTTGACGGTAAGCTTGCGACCACCGAAATCCTTGCCATTCCACATTTCAATTGCGGCCTGGGCATCGGAATCGGAACCCATTTCGACGAAACCGAATCCGCGCGAGCGGCCGGTCATTTTGTCCATGATGATGGAAGCCGAGACAACCTGTCCCGCCTTGCCAAATGCATCCTGGAGTTCGTCTTGGGTCGTCGAGTACGGCAAACCTCCAACGTATAATTTTGTAGCCATTTGATAACTAACTAAGCTAATGTAAGTCGACCAATTTTAATTTATCTCGCTCTGCTTTCAGAACCAACTTTCGCTGGCAACTGCAAAACGGTGAGAACCCTTACATAAGAAGTATTATAACCAAACCTTATAAAAAAAGCAAGAGCCCTACAAGGCAAGTAAAAGGCCGCATTCCGGGGGAGGAGTGCGGCCGATAGGGGAGGGCAGTCTATTTCTTCGTGAGGTATTCCAGCGCGTCCGGATATGCTTTTGAAAGCATGCGGAACTCCTGGTCAATGGTTCGGATAGCTTTCCACCGGCGGATCCGGGCTTCGATCTTAGGCTGCAGCCAGCTCCCGAGCGTATAGCTGAGGAGTGTGATTGTGATGGAACCCGTGCAGAGAAAAATGAATGTAACGAGTCCCCGCCAATCGTCGAGCTGGTATTCAATCTCGGAAAGATTGGCCGCAAGAAGGCCAATGGCGGCGCCTACCGGCCAAGCCCAGGTCGGGGACGAGGTTTTCTTCGAGAGCAAACCGAGCGTGAGCCCAAACACCAGACAGGCGCTGATTTTTACCATGGGTGGCGTGAAGAGCAACATTGCGGAAATTACGAGAAAGCCGAAGAGCCAGCCGCTTGAGCGTTTCCACATCATAGGGATCCTCCTGGACGAAACTGGAATATATTATAGCACATAATTTTGATATGCGCAATTTTATCCCGTTTTCATTTCCTGGTACCGTATAGGGGATGACTTCACGGAAATTTAATGAAATGGTAATGGCGTTTTATCGGGCTCACGGCCGGCACGACATGCCATGGCGCAACACCCGCGACCCGTATCGGATCCTCGTTTCGGAAATCATGCTGCAGCAAACCCAGGTGAACCGCGTCGGACCGTTTTATGAAAATTTTATAAAACAGTTTCCGGATTTTGCGGCGCTTGCCGGGGCAAGGACCGGGGACGTGTTGCGGGCATGGAAAGGATTGGGGTATAACCGCCGCGCACTCGCGCTTCAGCAACTGTCAAAGGTTGTTTTAGAAAAATTTAATGGAAAATTGCCGCGCGAACGGGAAGCGCTCGAATCCTTGCCGGGTATTGGAAAAGGAACATCGGGATCGCTCATGGCATTCGCGTTCAATCGGCCGGAAATTTTTATCGAAACGAACATCCGGCGCGTTTTTATCCATCATTTCTTCCCAAAAAAGAAAATCGTAACTGACGCGGAGATTGAACGTTGTCTTATACGGACAATCGATAGGAAGAATCCGCGCAAGTGGTATTGGGCACTCATGGATTACGGGACGGAGCTCGGCCGGGCACGGCGATCGGCCACAAACCCAAACCGCCGCAGCGCCCACTACGCAAAGCAAGCAAAATTTTCCGGTTCCGACCGGGAATTGCGCGGCAAAATTCTTGGCGCATCGCTCGGGAGGAAAGAAATCATTCCCGCTGGAGTTGCTTTACGGTTCAATGAACCCGTGGCGAGGGTGGAGCGGATTATGGCATTGCTCACAAAAGAAGGTTTCCTCAAAAGAAAAATGGCGAAAGGCGGCAAAAATGCAACAAAAGGCCCTATTTATTGTATTAAAGATTGAGACCTGAATTCATGAAGCGCTCTTATATATTAGGCTTGGCAGTTCTTGCGGCATGCGCCGCTGCTTTTGCGTTCCGGACGGCGAGCGTCTCCGCGGCTACCGCCGGAGGAGCCGCCCCGGTGCTGAATACGAATTCCACAAAGCCGCTCGTGTATGCGGCGTGGGTTCCGTATTGGCAATCCCAGTCGGGGCAAGAGGATATTGCCCTCCACCTTGACGCCATGGACGAGGTGAGCCCGTTCTCTTACGAAATCGGAACCGGAGGAAGCTTGATCGACGATATGAACATCAATAATGGCTCATGGGACGGATGGTTTTCGGCTATAAAAGATTTAAACGTGAAGGTGATCCCGACGATTGCAGATTTTCAAACGAATGCGATTTACCGAATGCTTTCGAATACAAAGAGCCGTCAGGCTTTGGAAGATAACATTGCCGCACTCGTAAAAGCCCAGGGCTTTAACGGCATCGACATCGATTTTGAAGCGATGTCTCCGGCAACCCGGCCGTATTATTCGCTTTTTATCCAGGGCCTTGCCATGCGCCTGCATCCGTCGGCAAAGTTTCTCACGTGCACGGTTGTGCCGCGGAATGATCCGACCCGCGTCTACGCCACGGTCCCGTCGAATATTATTTACCCGGAAAGCTATCCGGTGCTCAACAAGTATTGCGACGAGGTGCGCTTGATGGCCTATGACCAGATGACGACCGACTTGCCGCTTGATGCCTCAAAAGGGAATGGCGCGCTTTATGCGCCGGTCGCCGATGCCGCATGGGCGAAATACGTCGTGAAAAGTGCGATCCAATATATCAGCCCCAAGAAGATCATGCTTGGCGTGCCTACGTATGGTTATGAATATGAGGTGTCGTGGGCCAATAACGAGACCACCTATCAACGCGTGCGAGCATTCAACTATTTCGACGCCATGGATCGCGCTGATTCGCTTGGCATTGCGCCAGTGCGGAACAGTGCAGGAGAGCTCAGCTTCACATTCACGTCGAGTACCTACATTGCGGAGCCATCAATCTTAGTTTCGACGGTTGCGTCCGCCCAGCCGATTGAGCTCAAAGCGCCCAATCCCGGCAACCTGACAACGTTCTTTGTCTCGTTCCCCGACGCCCAGTCCGTTGCGGCAAAAGTTTCGCTCGCAAAGCAGTATGGCCTTCGCGGCATCGTTCTTTTCAAAGGCGACGGCGGCATGGACCCGAATATCTGGAATATGCTTGATTAACAAAAAAGCCCCGCGAGGGGCCTTTTTGTTTCTATTTGACGATCGACGCAAGCGTTGTTGCGGAAGTCGTTGCCATGCTTTCGGAGAAGGTGATTCCCGGAGGCACGATTACGACCATGGCGCGTTGAACGCCAAAGCGGAGTGCTTGGTTGACCGACGGCATCCAGATATCAATTGATTTCTTGAAGTAAGGAGCCATGCGGTCTTCGACGATGAAGATTTTGTCCCCAAAAAGGTTTGGGATCATGACCTTCGTACCAAAGGGCAGCATATTGCTTGCCACGATGCCGTCATGCACATACGTGCCGTTCGCCGTGATGAACGGCGTGTCGTCGGTCTCATCCGGGACGCTCGCATAGGCCGTGATCCGGAGATCATAGGCCCGGGGAACGGCCTGGATAAGCGCCTCGTCGGCCGACGGAGCTGCCGTCGACGTTGGATCCGAGGCCGCGTTCGCTACGGCGAAAGAAACGAGAGAAACTGCAGTGGAAACGAGCACAACTATCGCAAAGAGTCTGTTTTTCATAATGGGTGTATTAAATGGCAGCCAGGTCACACAGAAATACTCGTTCACGCGGCATTCCCAATAAAAACGCCCCTCATCGGGGCTACCATAGCTACTATTTAATTACCGGGATAGTATAGCGCAGGCGATCCCAAAAGTCAATGTTTCCAGGATGGCTCAAAAACCTAGGTAAAATCAGCATTTTTTGATTAAAAAATGCGCAAAAGAAGGGGTTTTAGCCGGAGGGAAACGAAACCTCCAGAGGAGGTTTCCCGACTAGAGCCCCTACATTTGCGCGTTTTTAACGACCCGGAAGTTGCCCGGATTATAGAAAATATAGGCTTAAAATACAAGCGCCGGCTGAACTAGGCAGCCACAGCCCGGGCGATCCGCCTTTTATGCTTCCATTCGTGGAGGATGAGGCCGATGAGGACGAAATCGAATATTGTGACGAGCAAAAGGAGAAGGGAAGGAATAAAAAAATAGCTGTAGATTTGATAGGCGGCGAGTGCGGCAAAAATGGCCGCAGCAAAGGGATAGGCCCATAGCTTTTTATAATAGATAGCCACGAGCGCCGCGATCTTCACGATCCCGTGGGATATCAGGATAAAAGCCCAGAAATATTGTTCTGGACCGATGAACCGCTGGAACCCCTGGATGAAATAGTTCCACAGGAAGTCACGGGGCTGTTCGTTGATCTCGCCGCCGATCACGAATGCAAGCATGCCGTTCAATTGCGCCGTTGTAAGGATATAAAAGAGAACGCCGAAGATCATTTCGAGCGCCGTGATAATGGCTTTCAAGACGATGCCAATATCAAAAAGCACATGGTATGTCTTTTCTGAAATAAGTTTCATTATTTATTTTTCTCCTTTAAGGACGTTCCACAAGAAGAATGATACAAAAGATACTACGAATGAGGCGATGCCAAAGGTATCTTCGCGGGGCCAGCTTGCCAAATGGGTGAGCGGCCATGAGAGGGTCCACGGGTGGACGGCGGCGTTGAATACGATATAGAGCCAGCCAAACAGACCAAAGACAAAAAGCGTCAAAAAAAGCGACCGCCAAATTTTCATACGATTAATTATCCGATAAAAATCCTTGCTTTTCAATGTTCCGCATGTTATATATTAGCCTTTCGGGCGTATATTAGAACACTGGATATGAAGAAAAATTCCAAAATATGCATCATCGGATCCGGTTTGGTGGGATCACTCCTTGCAACCCTCCTCGCTGAATCCGGCTTTCCTGTCGACGATCACCCAGCTTTCGGGCGGCCCCTGGAATTTCGGCGATCGCGTTCTTCTCGTCGGTGACGCCGCGCACGCGATCACGCCGTTTTATGGCATGGGGATGAACGTCGGGTTTGAGGATTGCACGATGCTGATGGACCTCCTCCGGAAAAACCGTTTTGATTTTGAGAAGACGTTCCGGAGCTTTACGGACCTCCGCAAGCCTGACACCGATGCCATGACGGAACTTTCATTCAAAAATTTTCAGAGCCTCGAGGAAAGCCCCGATCCCGCATATCACACGAAATGGCTGCTCGAACGCCGCATTGCGAAATTATTCCCGACGTGCTGGACGCCGACGTATGTCATGATTGCCTTTTCTCATCTGCCACTGCGCGAAGTCCCCGAGATAAAGGAGCGCGAGGAGCGGATTCTTCATTCGCTCATCCGAAAGCATCCTGATATACTTTCTGTAGCCGATGGGGCCCTTACCGAGCTTGTAAAAGCGGAAGTAGGGGAGGAACTTTATCTTCCATCGGATTTGGAGTATAATGCCTCGAATGTACGATAGCTCTTTGGGGTTACCAACAAACTAGGAGGTTGTATGGCACGCGCAGTTGAGATTTCGAGCGATCTTCTTGAGGATCTCGCCATGGGAGTTTTGGCGCAGACTTCTCTTGAAGGCTGCAAAGATATCGACCTCGATGTATTCGGCAAAGGATTCGCCGAAATCACGGGCGGAACCATCCGATATGAACCAGGGACGCGATCGCTTCACGCGAAAGATGGCACTATCGTCCACCTCAACTTGTTCTCGACCGCCGGTGGAAATGCATACCGGAAAATCAGCCATCTCATAACAAGGCGCGGCGAAGAATTCGTAGAGTGCAGCGTGCGACCGCTCGCACAGCAGCTTTTGGGGCATCTTTCCCTCGCCGCATAACCGTGCGGCGCAAAACGGCGCAATGTATTTCGCGCCGATTTTTTTATCTCGCGCATAGGCCGTGCTACCGTTGGCCGAGCTTCTTGTTGATTGTCTCAAGCGTGTTCAGGAGTTCGGGCCTTACGTGGACTGATTCTGCAAATTGGATGAGCGCGCGAACGTCCTTCGGGAGGCACGGGCCGCCATAGCCCCGGTATCCGTCCGCGAGCACATTAAAGTGGCTCGGGCCGATGCGGGAATCGCGCGATGCGCCCTCTTTCACGACGTCGTAGTCGACGCCTGCGGCGCGGCAAATGTCAAAAAACTGGTTTGCAAAGACCTTGAGCCGCCTCCTGAAGAACCTGGAGCAGAAACGGAATAAGAGTCTGGGTTGAAGCAATATGTTATTCTCTTAAATATGAACAAATTCGAAAGCTTTCCCCAGCCGCCGGAAGCTATGCCAGAAAATGAGGTAATCGAAGAAAAACTTCAGCCGCCCGAGCAAGAACCAGAGAAGAGGGAGGCCCCTCGTAAAGGAATCAGTTCGCGAGTCAAAAGATTGGCGGGTACGCTTGCGCTCGCAGGGGCTGCGCTTTTGCATCCTGAAGGTGCGCAGGCACAGAAAAATGTTGATCAGCAAAAAATTGAGATACAGGAAACACAGGAAATTGCGAAATGCCAAAAATGGCTGAATGGTTTAGGCGAAAAGGAGCCGATGTTTAAGGGAGCCGCCATCGGATGGGGCTTGGAATTTCAGAGTAAATATGTTCATCACGAAGCCGTAGATGATGAATATGCAATGAAATTTTATACTGTGCGTCTTGCCAATAACACCGAATTCGATATTGCGACGAATTTGCCCTACACAGCTCAATCATTTGAAGAAGCGGTTCGTGAAGGAGTGGCCAAACTGCGCGGTTTCGACGGCGTTGTGCGTGATTACTCAGCAGAGCTTCCAAGCGGCGTTGAAGTTCAGATGGATGCTGCCGCAAAAGAAGCAATGAAAAAAAACGGAATCATAATCTCAAAAGGAATTCTTTATGCAAAAGGAGCCGATGGCGCAACGTTCCCTTTTAATTTACAGGAAAAGATCTACGGCAAGGTTTCATTTGAAGCCGAAGGGGATGGGGTAAGGATGACCATAAACATTGCGCGGGGCGGCAATAAGCAAATTTATAAAATCCACAAAGGCGTATTGAGCCAATCGTAGTCCTTCATTCAAAACGTGACTTCACCTATTCGATTCTCATAATCATGAGAAAATATTTAATGGATGTCATCTTCGGAATCGTTATCGGCATCGTTTCGTTTTGCGCCCTGTTTTTTGTAATTACGCCAGGTTCTGCCAATATAATTATTCTTATTGTTCTGGATGTCGTTGCATTTCTTGGATATATGAGATTTTCCAGCATCAAAAAAAGGTTTAATGAGGTAAAATCTAATAGAGTTCAGGCCATCTTTTTTGCTTTTGCGATCTACAATATTGGCCTTATCGCCTCAATGGCGTTGGTTGCAATGTACGTTGCCAGTAATTTTTGGGGAGCGCCGGGATTGTTTTAACGCAAAACGGTGCGATGAAAAAATATTGGATAGATATAGTCGCTGGGATCGAAGCGGCAATGGCTTGTTTTATTGTGGCGTTCATCGTCGCCGCATCAACCACTCGATCTTTCATGTTGTTGGCGATATCAATGCTCGTTCTGCTTATAATAAGCGCTATTTTGTATCTGAAGTCAGGCTATTTCAAAAAAAATCATGAAAATAAGTTCTCTGTTGCTGGAAGTATGATGTTCGTCCTTGGCGTACTTATCGTGATGGCGATAATAATGTATTTGGCTTTTGGATCGATAACCTTAAGCATCCCTGGCTAATGTTTTAATGATCTTGAGTAGATCAGTTACGGCGTCCTCCAAAATCATTCCAGCGTTCTTGCGCCGGAGCGGGTAACGGGAATCTCACTGCTCGCTCGGCTTTGCCTCGCTGCGCTTTCGGAACCCTCGGTTCCGCACTGTCGCGCGAAACGCGCGACCCTCCGACCCACCCCTCTGTCCGATTCCCGTCATCCGAAACAGGCAAGCAGAACTCAGAATGCCTTCTTTGAGGGCTCTCGGAGCCCAGCCGTTCTTACGGGCTGGGCGAGAGCTGAGGTGCGTGCGCAGCAGCGCACGACACCGTACCTCAAAAAGGCATTCTGAGTTCTGCTTGATGAGCGGGTTAGTCCACGACATTAGAGCCTATTGGCTACTAAAGGCCGGGTGGTTTCCGATACCTCAACTTTACCACGACCATGCTTCAGTTGTCTGAAATATTGAAAACTGGAGCGTTTTCCGTTCCCGACACGGTACGGCAGTGCCGGGCGGATCTGGACGCGATAGAGAGGCAAATCGAGGAGATTTCGGCTCCGGCGAAGGTTGCAGAGGCCGAGATCGGGAAAATCCGAAGCGCCATCGAGCGCGGCATGAGCTTGCGGGACAGCAATTACGCAGAATTCATTGAGCAGGGAGGCGACAAGCTGATCGCCGAGCTGCAAACCGTGTTGTCCGCAAAAATTTCCTATCTCGACAATCTCCGCGCCGAAATCCAAAATCTACAGGAACCGCTACAGATTACTAAAAGTAATCTATTGGCTTTTCTTGCACAAAAGCAAGAGAAAAGCCGATTAAGAAAAGAAAGAGAGGAACTTTTAAGGGAAGAGAAGAAGAGCCCGATCAATCTGGCCCGATGGGTTTCGAGGATAAAACACAAGCCGACGATATGGCGGGTTATTGCCATGGCGCAAAAACGGGAGGATCAAGTCCTCAACGAGATTTGCGACCTGTATGGCTTGAAACTCGTGCCGAAGAAAAATCTGTCGGAGCACTATGCCCGAAAATATAAAGGTTACCGATTGCACCTGTACCGTCGGGGCTATTACCTTATCCCCGACGGCCAGCCGAAAGGTCGAACATCAAGTATCAAAGAAAACCATGATCAAATTACAGCCGATGAACATCAAAGTGAGGCAGCGAGATAGGATCGGCGAGATTTGGATTCTGCTCTCCGGCATGAATTTCCCCATGCACGCCGAGGATCTCGAGGAGAAAGGCGACGAGGTTAGTTTCATCCGTCATGTCGATGGAAAAGACGGAAAACGGACGGAGCGGATCACGACCCAGAAACAGCACATCGTCTATCTTGCAGAAACGATTGCGGCGGGATAGCTTGATGGGGAATGCAAAGCAATATAAAACCGGAAAAGCCGTATAATGATTGCATGACCCAGCAATTTTACATCCGGGGTATGCACTGCGACGGCTGCTGCAATCTCCTCACCCGCATGCTCAAAGAGATGCCGGGCGTTATCTCTGCGCACATTGATCTCACATCAGGCAAGACAGCGCTCGAAACAAGTCAAGAAATTTCCCATGAAATCCTTGCAAAGAAAATAAGCCAGGCCGGGCATTACTCGTTTGCGCTCACGGAACTAAGCTCGTGGAGCGTCTTGAAAAAGCAACTTATAGCCTTTGCACCCCTTATCATCGTATTCGCCATAATCCTCGTTTGGACGGTCATCCGCCAATCGATCGTCGGCTACGAATTCCATAGCGCAATGCTCGACTTCATGGGCGCGTTCTTCCTTATCTTCGGAGGTCTGAAAGTTATTAATTGGAAAAACTTTGCAGAAAGTTATCGCTTGTATGACCCGCTCGCCAAAATCAACAAGCTGTATGCCTATGCGTATCCCGCTATCGAAATTTATCTCGGCATTTCCTACACCTTTCGTCTTTTTTCGCTCACGATCGCGGACTTCTTAACTGTCATCATCCTTGGCATTGCAACTATTGGCATTATCAACGCGTTGGATGAAGAAACGCCCGTGAAATGCGCGTGTCTCGGTGGATTTTTCAATATCCCGATCAGTTTGATCACTGTTTTCGAAAATATGCTCATGATCGTGATGGCGGTGTCCATGCAATTCGCCGTTTGGCATATATAGAAAAAGCTCCCCGCGAAGACGCGAGGAGCCGATAAAAAAGTTAGAGCGAGAAAAGGGTCAGGCGATCGGTTGGGCGTTCGCGAGAAGCGTGTTGAATTCGCCGAGGGTCATCGTGAACCTGCCGTTCGCTGGCTTCGCGGGATCGGTGATCGTTACCATGCCAGTCGCTTGGTCGTAATCGGCGACGGGGCATGAGCACTGGCCGCAGCCGCAATACAAGCTGCCGTCATAGACGCGGCGGACATTAGGATTTTCCATGCTTATCTCCTTTCGGTTGAAGTTAGTGGTGATGGTGATGCGCCATCGTCGCGGTTCCCGCAAAAAGCGGGCTGTGCGCAAACATGACGATATAGAGAGCGCTTGCGGCGATCACTATGGAAGCGTTCAAGCGGGCTAAGCCCCAATTGGCCGTTGCAGGATTTTTGGAACACCAGACGAGGGCTTTTGAAATCTTGTAGAGCGAATACAAGATGCATGGCAGCCCAATAGCGAGCAACAGCACGAGGTCGACAATCGAACCGAAATGATCGATCGCACTCCCGGCGCCCGCTCCCGCGCCGACAAATGCGATGACCCACATCAGGATGCAACAGGGCTTCACCGCGGCAAACACCGCAAGAATCGTACTCTTGTATTCACTTTTCACGTCCACCTCCCAGCGGAATATTGAGAACTGATTTCATTATACCAAAGGTGGGGTGGGTTCCGGCGCGCCGTCCCATCTACCGGACAAATTTGACGCATAGGTGTAAAATTGAGGGGTTCACCCGTACCGCGGACATACGGGCGTTGGGCGGTCGGGAAATAACCCGAATACAGATAAAGGATTTGTGAGGATGAAGACGTACTCCAACCCCTTCGTAGTTCCTGTACAAATTGATCGATTCACTGCTATTAAAAAATAATGGGATATAGCAGCAAACATGGGAGGCGGCCGGATGAATATGCCAGCAAATCTTCGCATGGCTATATTATTAAAGATCCCGATGTAGCCAGTTTTTTGGATGACTGTTCTTTGCCGAAGTATACAGATGAGATACTTTTGCCAAAATGCGAAAAAATTGAGTTTACGGAAAATCCTATTAAGCATATCATCGCGATCGATGGCGGTTATTCAGAGGTTTCAGTCAGAGAAGAATTCCCTTCGTCCCAGCTGGCCTTCTTCCAGTTTGGCGCTTTGATTTTTGATCTAGCAGATTTAAACGCCATCGCTCAAAAAGCATTTATAGATCCAGAAGACATTTCTAAGCTAAATAACATTCAAAGATATAAACTTGTTCTACCGACAAAAAACGTAATTACGAAAGATAGCGATTCGCTCATTCAATCCGTCAGGGATACCGTATTTAAATTCTTTTTAAAAACTAATGGCGGCAGTTTTATAAAAACTTTAAAATGGTTTCTCTTTGAAGATTATGAAGGCAAGATTGATAAATATAACCTTGCCAGCTGTCCCAGCTGTGGCAAGAGCAATATCGAACTTGAGAGACGATCATTTTCTGAGCGCTTTGATAGCCAGTGCCCGAATTGTTCGGCAACGATCTACCTAACAGATGTTTTTAGACTACATGAAGCCGTTGATAACGAAATAGGCGCAGGTGGCATTCTCGGCTACGTTACTACGCTTATAGAGCAATTTATAATCGTTGACCTTTTGCGGATCATTTTAGAAACTAAGCCAGCTCTTTTGGGGGAAATTATAATTCTAAAAGACGGCCCATTGGCATTCTTTGGGCAGACCGCCGGGATGAATAAGCCAATGAGAAGCATGACGAATTTTCTCCTGGAAAAGCATAATTTATTTTTGGTAGGACTTGAAAAAAGTGGAGCATTTGTGGAGCACGCTGTAGAAATTGCAAAAAAGATGGAGAACGGCTCAGTGCTTCTCCTAAATAACGATTACATCTACAAATACATCATCCCCGGGAAGGCGGATCCTTCCCAGCCTTATGCTAGAAGTTCTTATTATGGAAGCAAGGTTATTTTTAAAGCTTCTGATGAAAGGATCTATGTTGCAACGTTACCAACCAAAACTCCGGATGTTGTTTTGAATCCAAGCAAAAATGATTTCAAGAATATAGATATAATTTTGAGCAATGTAGAAAAGTTAAAATGCGATATGTACGACAATTCTCTTTTTCCGGTTGCGCTCGCCAACAAGCTCGTTTCTCTCGCTGACCACCCCAGCTCGGTCATTTTGGAAAAATTTGCTAAACAGACAATTAATAATCACAATAGCTAGTTACATTTTAGCTATCATCACGGAGTGCCGATTCTTGTAGTTCTGAAAAGCCGTCAATATCTTTTCCGCGCCAAAGTGTGGATAACAAAAATGCAGGTAAATTGGGGCAAATATAATATAAGGAGCAACCGAAACACAAATATAATATATATTTGTAAAAATATCCCCGGCTTCGAGCCGGATTTTTGATCATGCCGCTATGATGATAGAGCGCCACTGTGGCGCGAACATCATGGTATCCGAAAAAGCGTTGCAAGAATTCAAAAAGATTTGGCGGGAGGAATTCGGCGAGGAGATTTCCGACCAGAAGGCGCTTGATGAGGCGACGGCGCTTTTGGCGCTCTTCGACGCGATCTACCGCCCGATCAAGAAAGAGTGGCTCGATGAGTACGAGACGAAAAACCAAACCAATGGAGCAGCCGAGCATCACAACTGAATACGACCTGATGTTTTCGAGCGGCCTCGTGAAGAAGCTCCTCGTTACGACGCGGGTGATCCTCTTGCGATATTATCGGGAGACCGATATTGTTGCGGTGCGGGAGGACATGGAGAAGCAGGGCAAGGACATCAAAAAGCTAGGTTTTCTCGAGGCGTTGGACGAGTTCGAACGTCGTGCCGTTCCCCGTATTGCAAAGCTCGCAGAATGGCTTACCGTAAAAAAGAAATGCTCAAACTATTAGA
>DATKNI010000033.1:0-20788 GCA_035541415.1 Minisyncoccota bacterium
GTTGGTTGAGGCGGGGGAGCGCAATAAAAATGTGGTGGCGTTGTGCGCCGACCTCACGGAGTCGACGCGCGTTGAAGCGTTCGCCAAAAAATTTCCCGAACGGTTTTTTGAACTCGGCGTTGCCGAGCAGAACATGGCGACCGTTGCCGCGGGTCTCGGTATCTCCGGGAAAATTCCATTCATCGCTTCGTATGCAACCTTTTCTCCCGGCCGCAACTGGGAGCAAATCCGCACGACGATCGCGTACAACGATTCCAACGTGAAAGTCGCCGGACATCATGCCGGCATTTCGGTCGGCCCCGACGGCGCAACGCACCAAGCAACCGAAGACATCGCCATCATGCGCGCGATGCCGAACATGCAAGTGTGGGTGCCGTGCGATGCGATCGAAGCCAAGAAGGCGACGCTCGCCGCCGCGCACGTGTGGGGTCCTGTGTATCTTCGCTTCCAGCGCGAAAAGACGCCGGTGATAACGACCGAGGCGACGCCCTATATTCCGGGCAAGGCGCATTTGTTTTGGACCTCCAAGAAGCCCGATGTTTTGATCATCGGCGCCGGCGCGCTCCTTTATAATGCCTTGCTTGCCGCCCGCGAGCTGGAGAAAGATAAAATCGGCGCATTCGTGCTCGATGCGCATTCCATAAAGCCAATCGACGCAAAGAAAATCACCGAGCTCGCCAAGAAAGCGGGTGCCGTCGTGACGGTTGAAGAGCACCAAGTTTTGGGAGGGTTGGGCGGCGCCGTCGCGGAGGTGCTTGCGGCCTCGGCTCCGGTTCCCATTGAATTCATCGGCATGCAGAACACCTTTGGAGAATCCGGTCCGCCGGAAAAACTGATCGAGAAATACGGCATGGGGGTTCGTGATATCAAAGCGGCGGCGAAGAAGGCGATTCGAAGGAAATAAGATAGGCCAAGAGGGAGATGAGGCTGCCATTTTTGAGGTACGGTGTCGCGCCCTTCTGGGCGCGCACCTCCCTCTCGGCCGCCTTCGCGGCCTCCGAGAGCCCTCAAAACCGGCATCCTCATCTCCCTCTTGGAACTCCCTCTTTTATTTGTTCGAATCCTGCTCTGTGCACGTCAGAAAAGAAAAACCCGCCATCGCTGACGGGTTAATATTGGAGAAAAAAATCGTGACTTTATCTAGCTCGACCGGGGAAGCGGTCTGCCAACCACGTGATTCCACCAAGGCAGCCGATGATCAGGAGAACGCCGAGGATGAATATCACCCTGAACGGCCAGTGGTAGCCAGCGGCCTCCCAGTGATCCAGCGTCCCCACGAATCCGAGGCTGAATATAACGACAAAGAACAATGCGAGCGCGATCGCAAAATACCGCTCAGCTTTCATAGATCACCTCACGCCGATTTTAGTATATCGTTCGAAAGCTGTCCACGTTTGCGCGGTAGAATTGCCTTTGTGAAAATATTGGCCTATAGTATTTTCAGTTTTTCAACATTGAAGCGGAGGTCGTAGATATGTCGAGTCAAGCAGAAATTCCGAGCGGGGAAGAATCGATTACCTTCAAAAGCTTGCCCGATGGGACCATCGGCTGTACCTCGTTTCCACAGAGCAACGACTTTGTCCATCTTGGCTTTCTCTTTGTGCGAATGACTGCGTGCGGGCAACCGACAGGAGATATTCTCCTCCAGAGCGATGTTACTGTTACTTGTCCCGAGTGTCTTGCTGAAATGCGGTATCGCGCGACGCATCGTGCAGCGGCAAGTCGATCCATTGGTGAAGTCACCCACAAGAAAGCTTTGCTTGTTAACTTGAAGCCAAAAGAAGGCAGTGGGGTGGGTGCGATGCTTCCTTTTGAAAACGGACTCGGTGAGTATGTGGGGAAGCTTCTCTTCCATGATGAGCATGGCTGGCAGATCGCAGACTCAGCCAACTATGAAGCTTTTGGCCCAGATCTTTTTGAGACGGCTCTCACATTGGCGCAAAAAGAATATCCTCGCGGATGATTGTTTGATCAAATTAAAGTGCCCGCTTTAACGGGGTAGGCAAACGCTTGCCCCTTTTTTATTTTTAAAACACGCCCGCTTAATATGTTACAATTTGAATAATGAAACGCCCTTACGATTTGGTGTGCATCGGCGACGTGGTGATGGATGCTTTCATCCAGCTCCACGAGGCATCGGTGCACTGCAGCCTCAACCACGAGGACTGCCAGCTTTGCATGTCGTTCGCAACAAAAATTCCGTATGAGTCGCTCGTTGTGATTCCGGCGGTCGGCAACGCCTCGAATGTCGCCGTTGGCGCCTCGCGCCTCGGCCTCAATGTGGCCATGCTCACGGCCGTGGGGGACGACCATTATGGCCAGGAAATCCTTGATGTATATCGCAAAGAGGGCGTGGCAACCAAGTTTGTCCATGTAAACAAGCACAAACCGACAAATTACCACTTTGTACTCACGTACAAGGCGGAACGTACGATCCTTATTAAGCACCAGGAATACCGCTACGACGAGCCCAAGCTGCTCGATGGCAAAACTGATTGGATTTATTTTTCCTCGATCGCCGAGCACACGTTGCCGTTCCACAAAAAAGTTGGGGCCTATCTCAAGGCGCATCCCGATGTTCGCATGGGATTCAACCCGGGCACGTTCCAACTCCGCTTCGGCGTGGAAAAGATCCGCGAGATCTACAAGTACACGTACGTCGTGTTTATCAATAAAGAAGAAGCGGAATTCATTTTGCACAAAAAGCCGGGCACCGATATTCACGACCTTTTCAAAGGCATGCACAAGCTTGGCCCAAAGGTGGTTGTGATCACCGACGGTCCCGATGGCGCGTATGCATCCGATGGCGTGAATGCATATTTCATGCCGCCGTATCCGGATCCCAAGCCGCCGGTTTCGCGCACGGGCGCCGGCGACGCGTTCTCAACCGGATTCTTGTGCGCGCTTATCTACGGCCTTCCCGTGCACGAGGCCTTGCGATGGGCTCCGATTGAATCTATGCATGTGGTGCAATTCTTTGGCGCACAGACCGGATTGCTCACCAAGAAAAACCTCACGACGCTTCTTGGCAAGGCTCCCAAGAAATATCAGGCGAAAACAATTTAGTCCGCCATTTGACTTATGAAAACGTTGCGTGAAGTTTTGAAGGATGCCGATACGCGCCGCGTTGCCATCGGCCACTTTAACATTTCCGATTACGGCACGCTTCGCGGCATTTTCGACGGCGCTCGCGAGTTCAGCAAAAATCTTGCCATACCGCTGCCGATTCTGATCGGCGTTTCCGAAGGCGAACGGGAATTTTTGGGAGTAAAGCAGGCAGCGGCGCTCATAAAAAGTTTGCGCGAAACGTACGAATATCCGGTTTTCATCAACGCCGATCACACCCATTCGCTCGACAAGGTGAGAGAAGCGGCAGAAGCCGGCTTTGATGAAGTCTTGTACGACGGCTCCAAGCTTCCGATGGAAGAAAATATCAAGACCACCAAGCAGGCGGTCGAGATCGTAAAATCGATCAACCCGGAAATTATCGTTGAAGGAGAAATCGGCTATATCGGATCATCGTCGGAAATCGTGGCGCAACGGCCGGAAGGGATCCAGCTTTCAACGCCGCAGGAGGCCGTTCAGTTTGTGAAGGAAACCAATGTTGATGTTCTCGCGCCCGCGGTCGGCAATATGCACGGGCTTCTCGCGGATATGGCAACCGGCAAAATCCACAAAAAGCTCGACATCGATCTTATTATCCAAATAAAAGAAGCGTGCAAGATTTTTATGACGCTTCACGGCGGGTCGGGAACGGCGGACGAAGATTTTGCCGCCGCCGCCAAGAACGGCATGACGATCATCCACGTCTCGAGCGAGCTCCGCCTCGCGTGGCGGCGCGGCATGGAGCAGTCGCTCGGCAAAGATCCGAATGAAATCGCGCCCTACAAGCTCCTCGGCCAATCGGTTGATAACATCAAAAAGATCGTCGAAGATCGCATTAAGCTTTTCGGCGGCATCCAATAAAGAACACCGCCTAAGTCAAGCGGTGTTTTAAAATCTTTTAATGATTTTTAGAAGCTGAAGTTCTTGGCGTAGCGTCCCACGAGCGGCAGTTCTTTTTCCTGTCCGTTTACCACATTCACGACGCCCATGACGATGAGCACGACCGAGATGACGGAGAAGATCCAGACGACGAGCCATCCGAGGAACGGAATCATTCCGATCACCCAGCCAATTGCCTCAAAGATGAGCAGCGCAAGACCCTGCTTGATGTGATACTTCACGAACGGATCGCCCTTTGCATCAGTGAGGAAGGGGATGACAATGAGAATCCCCAAATAGGCAAAAATCGCCATCACGTTGACCTTTTTCTCCGAACCGTGCATTTCTGCTCCCGCAGCCGCACCCTGACCAGTGGTGTTGTTCATGCCTTTAGTATAGCAAACAGGGTGTTGCCATCCTGAAGTTCTTTTGCTACACTATTGCCTATGGATTTAGCCGTCAAAACACGCGAAATCATCGGCAAGAAGGTTCGTGCGCTCCGCCGCGAGGGCATGGTTCCTGCCGAACTCTACGGGCACGGCATTGAGAACGTGCACCTCGCGGTTTCCGCAAAAGAATTCAACAAAGTTTATAAAGAAGCCGGACAGACGGGCGTTATTACGCTTCTCGTCGGGAAAGAAAAGCGCCCGGCGATGATTCACGAAATCATGCGCGACTCCGTTACGGGAGACTTCCTCCACGTTGATTTTCACCAGATCCGCATGGATGAAAAGATCACGGCAAAAGTTCCGCTCGTCTTTGCGGGCGAGGCCCCGGCCGTAAAAGAAAAAGGCGCGATCCTCAACAAGGCGATCCTCGAAATCGAAGTCGAAGCGTTGCCGGCCAGCATGCCGCACGAAATCACAGTCGACCTCGCAAGTCTCAAAGAATTGAACGAGAGTATTTACGTCAAAGACATCAAGCGTCCGCACGGCGTAAAGTTCCTTGTTGAGGACACGGCCGCAGTCGTGACGGCAACCGAACCGAAGGCCGAAGAAGAGGCTCCGGCGCCGGCGATGGATGTTACCGATATCAAAGTGGAAACCGAAGAGAAAAAAGCGGAGCGCCAGGCAGAAAAGGCAAAGGAAGGTCCCACAGACAAAGCGGAAGCCAAATGATAGAACGAACGATACGAGAAAGGCCACCGAAATCGGTGGCCTTTTGGTTGTGAGCACGTGATGGTCGCGCGAGGTAACCAGATCTGGCCCTTTTAAGTTATAATAGAAGTAATATATGGCTCGGCTCCTTAAACCGAAAACGTTCGGCGATGTTTCCACCCGGCGCGGCGGCTGGACCACCTTTTCGCGCCTTAAAAAGCGCATCAATCTCACGGAGCGCCCCCGCGAAATCCATATTCCGGTCACGGCAGTCCTGCGCCTCATGATCTACGCCGGCGCTGCCGTATTTTTGATCTTCGGTTCGGTCACGGCGCCGACATTTTCCAGCGTCACCAAAGCGCAGAGCAGCGGCGATGCCCTTGGCGCATCAAGTTCCACGATTGATCCCGCAACCGAACAGCAGCAGCTCCAGCAACAACTCCAACAGCTCGAAGGACAGATCGATACGTATCAGGGGCAGATCCAAAGCTATCAAAGCCAAGGAAAAACCTTGAGCGGGCAGATCACCCAGCTCAATAACAAAATCGCGAGCCTCAATTTGCAGATCCAGGCGATCAACCTTACGATGACCCAGCTCGACAAGGAGATTTCGCAGACGCAATCGCAAATCGATGTGACTCAGGCTGATATCCAGGATAAAAAATCTGCAATTGCCGGCCTCATGAAAAATTTGTATCAAGAAGATCAAGCAAGCCTCATCGAAGTGTTTCTCAAGAGCCCCCACCTTTCTGATTTTTGGGATAATACGCAGAACATAACGTTGTTGCAGGACAACTTGCATGTTGCCGTGCAACAAGTGACGGATTTGCAGGGCGAGCTGCAGAACCAGGTGCAGGAATTCGCGGTATCGCGCGACGCGGCCTCAACGGCAAAACAATATCAGCTCGCGCAGCAGCAGGCGATCGCAAGCACGAAGACGGAAAAGACGCAATTGCTCGCGGAAACCAAAGGACAGGAATCAAAGTACCAGCAGCTCCTCGTGCAGACGCAGGCAACGGCAGCGCAGATCAGGAGCCGCATTTTCCAATTGCTCGGCGGCGGCCAGCTTTCATTCGGCGACGCCTATCAATATGCCAAACTCGCCGGAAATTCGGCCGGCATCGATCCGGCATTCATTTTGGCGATTCTCGATCACGAATCGGCGCTCGGACAGAATGTCGGCAAGTGCACCTATCAGAAGGCAATGAGCCCGTCCAATGTCCCGATTTTCCTCACGATCACGCAGCAGCTGCACCTTGATCCGAATACCATGCTGGTTTCGTGCGCGAATGCGGACGGTGCCTATGGCGGCGCCATGGGCCCGGCGCAGTTCGTTCCGTCGACGTGGGAACTCTATGCGTCGGCGATCACGCAGGTGACCGGCGATAATCCGCCGTCGCCGTGGAATAATTCCGATGCATTTGTCGCAACGGCATTATATCTGCGCGACGCCATGACGGGCTGCAAGGCGGCCTACAGCTCCGTCATCAGCCAGGAACGCTGCACGGCGGCAAAGTATTACGCCGGCTCGCATTGGAAGAGCTATCTCTGGACCTATGGCGAGGCGGTGGTTGAACGCGCCCAGGGCTTTGCCTCGGACATCGCAACGCTTAATGGAACGAGCACCGGCTAGCGCATGAAACGGGCGCCGGCCCTTTCCGTTATAATGCTTATATGAAGCCCCCCAAAAAGATTGTCCTCAAGAATGGACTCCGCATTTTGCTGGTTCCTCAACCGGAAAATCTCGCCGCGACCGTTTTCATTTTGGTTGAGGCAGGGTCGGAATATGAGGCCAAACGCCTTTCCGGCGTCTCGCATTTTTTGGAGCACCTGATGTTCAAAGGAACCGTGAACCGCCCCAAGCCCGGCATGATCGACCATGAGCTTGCGTCGCTCGGCGCGCAATATAATGCGTTTACCGACCAAGAGCACACGGGCTACTATGTGAAGGTGCAGGCGGAAAAATTACCGAAGGCGCTCGAAATCATTTCGGATCTGTATTTGAATCCGATTTTCAATCCCGAAGAAGTCGAAAAAGAGCGCAACGTGATCATCCAGGAAATTAATATGGATGAAGATGATTTGCCCACGCGGGCGTACCGAAATTTTTCCGCGCTCGTGTACGGCGACCAGCCCGCGGGATGGGACGTTGCCGGCACGCGCAAAACGGTGCGGGCGCTTTCGCGCAAGGATGTGATGGATTACCGCGACGAGCATTATGTGATGCCGGGCACGGTTGTTGTCGTCTCCGGACGGTTTAACGAAGCAAAAACAGTCGCCCAGATCAAGAATATTTTTGGCGGTCTCAAACGGCGGCCAAAGCTCGCCAAAAAAGCCACGCGCGGCAGGCAGACATCGCCGCGGGCGGCGGTGCAGTTCAAAGAATCGGACCAGGCCCACCTCGTTCTCGGTTTTCGGGCATTCACCACGTTCGACAAGCGCAAATATGCCTTGCGCCTCATGGCAAGCATTTTGGGAAGCGGCATGAGTTCGCGCTTGTTCCGCCGGGTCCGGGAAGAGCTTGGCGCGGCCTATTATGTGGGGGCGGGAACCGACCTTTCGATTGACCACGGCCTTTTCCACGTCACGGCGGGCGTGGATCATGCCAAATTGCAGATCGTCATCAAGGCCATTCTCGAGGAATGCCGGCGCATCCGGGACGAGCTTGTGCCGCTCGCGGAGTTCAAAAAGTCACAAGACCAGATGATTGGGAGTATTATTCTGGGCCTTGAAACCTCGGATGAGCTCGCGAGCTTCTACGGCACCCAAGAGATCGTCGCACGATCCGTTTTGCCGCCGGAGAAAATTATCGCTAAGATAAAGAAGATAACCCCGGCCGACGTCCAGGCCGTGGCAAAAGCGGTTATCCGGGAGCAGGGGCTTAATCTTGCGCTCGTCGGGCCGTATAAGAATCCAAAACCCTTTAAAAAGTTATTAAAACTTTCTTAACCAACGCTTGACCGAAATGGACCGAAGAACCATAGAAATTTCCTGGCTTACCCTCTGGCGGATTTTCGTATTTCTTATCGTTGTCTGGGTGATTTTCATGGGCCGGCAGATTTTTCTGGGTCTTTTCCTCGCGGTCATCATTTCTTCGGGGCTCGAGGGACTCGTGAATCTCATGGAACGCATCAGCCTGCCGCGGACGGTGAGCGTCATCCTTATCTTCCTTGCAGCCCTGCTCGGCATTATCCTGCTCATCTACACGGTTGTGCCGCTCCTCATCGTTGAGTTGAACAACGCGCTTTCCAATGTGGGACAGACCAACCTGGGAGGCTTCAGCGTCCTCTTTAATCTCAAAGCGTCGCAATCGGCGAGTTCGCTCGTTTCAAAAATTTCTTCCAGTTTCTTTTCGAACAGCACGTCGCCGCTCGACGTATTTTCAAATGCCCTTGGGAGTTTCGGCCTTGCGGTCGCCGTGATCGTGAGCTCGTTCTATCTCACGATCGGCCATGACGGCGTGGAACAATTTCTTGAAATCATTGTGCCGCCTGATTACGAAGAGTCCGTGATGCGCATCTACGGCCGCGTCCGCAAGCGCATCGGGTCGTGGTTCCGCATGCAGATATTGCTCAGCTTAATCATGGGCTTCACGGTGTGGGGCGGCCTCACCCTGCTTGGCGTCAAATACGCGTTCCTCATCGGCATCATCGCCGGCGTCTTTGAACTCGTTCCGTTCGTGGGACCGATCCTCGCCGGCGCCGTGGGCGTCATCATGGCGCTCCTCACGTCCACCACGCTCGCATTTTGGACGCTCATTTTCTTCATCATCGCGCAGCAGCTTGAGTCGAACGTTTTCGTTCCTTTGCTGTCCCGTCATACCGTCGGTTTGCACCCCGTCATCGTCATCGGCGCCTTGCTCATCGGGGCGACCGTTGGCGGCGTGCTCGGCATCATCATTTCGGTCCCCGCCGCAGCGGTATTCCAGGAGGTGGTCTATGAATTTTCCGTGAAGAAGCGGCCAAGCCTGGAGGAAGCGGCGTAGGCGGAAAAAATCGGATGAGCGCGCGAGCGGCGCCGCCGATTGCCGTTTTTTCGGAATCCCGGTAGAGTGGTATTTATGGAAACACAAGATAACGGCAAATTTTATATCACGACCCCGATCTATTATGTGAACGACAAGCCGCACATCGGCCATGCGTACACGACGATCGTGGCTGACACCCTCGCGCGGTGGCGTTCGGCGCGGGGAGAAAACGTGATTTTTTTGACGGGCACCGACGAGAATTCGCAGAAGACGATCGACGCGGCGGCAAAGGCAAAGGAAGAGGTCCGCGCCTATACCGACCGGCTCGCCCAAACCTGGGAAGAGACGTGGCGCAAGCTCGGCATCTCGAACACGGATTTTATCCGCACGACGGAGGCGCGGCACATCGAGACGGTGAATGATTTCTGGGGACGCCTCGAGGCCGCAGGGGATTTGTATAAAGGACGGTACGAAGGTTTGTATTGCAAAGGCCACGAGGCATTCCTCAAAGAAGACGAGCTCACCGACGATGGCTTGTGCCCCGACCACAAGGTGAAGCCGGAGCGTGTTTCCGAAGAAAACTATTATTTTGCACTCTCAAAATACCAGGAAAAATTATTAAAACATTATGAAACGAATCCGGACTTTGTGGCGCCGCCGCACCGCTTCAACGAGGTGAAAGCGTTTGTTGAACAGGGACTCGAAGACGTGAGCTTCTCGCGCGAATTGAAAGAGGGCCGCGAGGCGTGGGGGATTCCGGTTCCCGGCGATCCGCATCAGATGATCTATGTGTGGGCCGACGCGCTCGTGAATTATGTTTCCGAAGTCGGCATCGAAGGATGGGAGGAACACCCCGCTGATGTCCATGCGGTTGGCAAAGACATTCTGCGGTTTCACGCCGTGATTTGGCCGGCGATGCTTATGTCTGCCGGATTGCCCTTGCCGGGGCAGGTGATCGCGAACGGCTTCTTTACGATCGATGGCACAAAAATTTCAAAATCGCTTGGCAATGCGGTTGATCCGCTCGACCTCGCGAACCGCTACGGCGTTGATGCCCTGCGCTACTTTTTGCTCCGCGAGATTCCCTACGGCGAAGACGGCGATTATTCCGAAGCCAAGATGAAGGAACGCTATAACGGCGACCTTGCGAACGGCCTCGGCAATTTTGCATCGCGCGTGCTCACACTCGCAGAAAAGGAAGAGCTCGCGATGCTTGCGCTCGACCCTGAATTCGAGAAGGTGATCGCTGAAACAAAAAGCGCGGTTACGCGCCGCGTGCAGGAATACAAATTCCCCGATGCGCTCGCGGCTCTTTGGCATGCGATCGCGTTCGGCGATAAATATGTGAACGAAAAGAAAGTTTGGGAGATTGCGGACAAAAAAGAACGCGCCGCGGCGCTTTTCAATCTCGTTTCATTGCTCGATAATGTCGCCGCGCAGCTTCTGCCGTTTTTGCCCGAAACATCGCGCAAAATAACCGCGTGCATCATTTGGAAAAACGGCAAACTCAAAGCAAAGAAGCCGGCCGCGCTCTTCCCGCGAGTGAGCTAGAGAACGAAGGGCTGATTTTGGTTACAGAGATTCGAGCGCTTTGATCAGTCGCTTATTAACTTTCTGTTGGGCGGTCTTGTCTTGCGTCAACGCGGATTCTTGGTTCCATGCCGCAATGAGCTCAGCGATTTTTGCCTCGTCTTCCTCGGGGAGTTTTCCCAAGAGATTCCAATTTTGGCCGTTTTCATTGAGGGCAGAGTCGAGCTTCATTTTTTCACGGTCCGAGAGGTTTTCGATGGTTTTCTGCAATTCCTGCAAGCCTTTTGTTTCAAGCACGCCACGAAGCTCGCTGAGAGCCTGCTCAAAATCAGACTTTGGCTTCTCGATTTCCTGATCGGCTGCACCGTGCAATCCTTCAATATTCATAGGAGTGGCTTAATGTTTTTTTCATATTCCATTATGACATCATTTTTGAAATCGTCAACGGAATCATAATTATTTAATAATTTGATTTGCGCCCGGTTGCCGATTTCCGCGATGTAAATTTCGTTCTCCCGCTTGCCTTGCATGTCGAATTCCTCGCGCGTCGTGTGCGCTTCGCCGGCGCGCTGCCGGATTTGCAGCCGCTTGAAGCGGATATCCGGATCGGCATCGACATAAACAATGAGGCCTTTGACGCCATCGCGAGGGAGATCTTTCATGATCATGTCTTCATCGCTAAACCACCGTACGCCGTCAATCACGCCAACGTCCGTCGCGTCCCGTTTGAGCCGCGCTTTCATGGCGTTCGACAGCGTGTTTTTGCCGAAAAACTGCGGCACGATCATGAGCTGGGCCATGTTCTGTTCATTGATGCGGCCGTGCGGCAGGCCCCAGAGGTCGAGGGTGTCGCGCAAGATGTCCGAAAACCGGTGCCGGCTCACGGTGTGGCCGTCTTTTTGAATCAGCTCAGCGATGATATTCGCCGCCGTTTCTTTTCCCGCGAGGGGAGCGCCCGTGATGCCGATGACGAGTTTCATGTCCTAAGTATAAACGATTTTCGTGTTAGGATAAGCCCTATGGAATCCCACTTCATCGATGCCCACGCCCATGTGCAGTTTTCCGGTTTTGCCGATGACCGCGAGCAGGTGATCGAGCGCGCCCGAAAAGCCGATGTCTGGATGATCAACGTCGGCACGCAAAAAGACACGTCGAAAGCCGCCGTGGAGCTTGCCGAGAAACACGACGGCATATTCGCCGCGATTGGTTTGCATCCGATCCATACGGCAAAGTCATATCACGACGAACAGGAGCTTGGCGGCGGGGAGGCTGCCAAAGCGTTCACGTCGCGCGGCGAGGATTTTGACATGGATTATTATAAAAAGCTCGCGTTGCATCAAAAAACGGTTGCGATCGGCGAATGCGGCCTCGATTATTTCCATTTGAACGAAGACGAGCCGAAAGAAATACAGATGGAGCGCCAGCGCGAAGCATTTGTGAAACAGATCGAACTTGCCCGCGACGTCGATAAGCCGTTAATGATCCATTGCCGCGACGCATTCAAAGATTTAATCGAAATTTTATCTTCCCCGGCATATCCAAAAATCGAAAATCCTGGCGTGGTGCATTTCTTTACGGGAACCACGGATGATGCGGCGAAGCTCCTCGAGCTCGGGTTCTCGTTTACGTTTGGCGGCGCCATCACGTTTCCCTCAAAAAAGAAAAAGAATGTCGACGGAACGCCGGCGGGAGATTATGACGACGTGGTCGGGATGATTCCGATTGATCGGATTCTTTCCGAAACGGACGCGCCCTATGTTGCCCCGGCGCCTTTTCGCGGCAAGAAAAATGAACCGGCATATGTGGTGCACACCGTTGCGAAACTCGCACAATTGAAAGGCGTGCCACCGGAGGAGATGAAAGAGCAGATTCGGAAGAACGCAAAACGCGTTTTTGGGATTTAATAAAAGTTTAATAATCGCACGGGAGCTCGGGGGCATAGGCAAAATGCCTGTTTTGCCTCTATAATACAGAGGTTATGGACGTATACGACCCCAAGCAAATCGAAGCAAAATGGCAGAAAAAATGGATTGACGAGAAGGTTTTTGCCGCAAACGACAACTCTTCAAAGCCAAAATATTATCAGCTCGAAACGTTCCCGTACCCGTCTGCGGCCGGCTTGCATATGGGCCACCCCAAGGGTTACACCGCCGAAGATATTCACGCGCGCTACACGCGCATGGGCGGACGCGCCGGGCAGCCGAAAGAAGTGCTCTACACGATGGGCTGGGACGCGTTTGGATTGCCGACGGAAAATTATGCGATCAAAGTTGGACGAAATCCAAAAGAAATCACCAAAGAGAACACCGACAATTTCCGCCGCCAGGTGCGGATGCTCGGATTTTCGTATGACTGGGATCGCGAGGTGAACACGTCGTCGCCCGACTACTATAAATGGACGCAGTGGCTGTTCATCCAACTGTATAAGAAGGGATTGGCGTATCGTGCAAAATCAAACGTGAACTGGTGTCCCAAGGATCAAACCGTCCTTGCAAACGAGCAAGTGGTTGACGGCAAATGCGAACGGTGCGGCAGCGTGATCGAAGAGCGCCAGATGACGCAGTGGTTTGTGAAGATCACCGATTATGCCGAACGGTTGCTCGAAGACTTGAAAGGCCTCGATTGGCCGTCGTCGACGATCAAGCGGCAGGAGGACTGGATCGGCAAGAGCGAAGGCGCGGAAATTGATTTCCCGCTCACCTGGCCGACGCCAAAAATGGATTTGGTTTTTGCAACGAACAACAAAGGCAAGGTTGGGCGCATGCAGAAGTTATTCAAAGCCGCCGGTTTGCCGATCATGCTCAAAACACCCGAGGATGTCGGCGTGAAAGATTTTGAAGTTGTTGAAGATGGAAAAACTCTCGCGGAAAACGCCGAGAAGAAAGCGCGCTCGCTCGCGGAGAAAACGCCGCTGCCGGTTTTTGCCGACGATACCGGCTTCTTCATTGTGGGCGAAGAGATCGATCCGGTGACCGTGAAGCGGAATGCGCTTGGGGGCGTTGATGAGAAGAAGTTGTCCGTAGAAGAAATTGCAACGCGCATGCAGTCCTATTATAAAGACATCGCCAGCCGGCATGGCGGCGCGGTTGATGCCGAGTGGCGGCATGCGTTTTGTTTTGTGACGCCGGAAAAGATTGCCGTATCGAGCGATGCCGTTCGCCCGGTGACGCTCACGGCAGAATCCAAGGGCGCATTCGATCCGACCTTGCCGCTGCGCGGGATGTATATTCCAAAACCGACCGGGAAATACCCCGTCGATGAAACCGAAGAAGAGGAGATGAAGGAGCTGCAGCCGTTGATTGACGGCATTAAGCGGTTATTCACGCCGTCGATCAAAGTGTTCACCACGCGTCCCGACACGCTTTTCGGCGCCACGTATTTGGTGCTCGCGCCGGAACATCCGTTCGTGCAGGCGAGCATCATGCGCAAGGCGCTCGCAAATACCGGCGACGTGAAGAAATATTGCGAGGCGGCGAGCCACAAAACGGAACTCATGCGCAAAGCGGAAGAAAAAGAAAAGACCGGCGTTGAGTTGCAGGGCGTCCGCGCGATCAATCCCGCCACAAAAGAAGAGATTCCAATCTGGGTTGCCGATTATGTTTTGGGTTCGTATGGCACCGGCGCCATCATGGCGGTTCCGGCGCACGACGACCGCGACTTCGCTTTCGCCAAAAAGTTTGAGCTGCCGATCAGGCAAGTGGTGATGCCGCATGTGATCGATCCGGAAAATCCGCCGCGGGAAAGAAAACAGAACACCACGCGCGACATCATCCATGCGCTCGTGAAGCATCCGAAAGAAAATAAATTCATCGCCCTGCGATCCAAAAAATTCCCGTGGCTTATTCCGGTGACGGGCGGCATTGAGGCGGGGGAAACTCCTGAACAGGCGGCGCTCCGCGAGATTCACGAAGAGACGGGATTTAAAAATGTAAGATTCGTAAAAGAATTTCCGTTCGTCATCTTCGCCGAATTCTATGCCGGCCACAAAGACGTGAACCGGGCCGTCACGTCCCATCTTTTGCTTTTTGAATTAGAGAATCTTGACCAGGACCCGTTGGCACAAGAAGAACAGGAATTGCACGACATCGAATGGCTCGACGCCGAGAACGTCGAACGTTACGCGCCGATGAGCGAAAAAATATTCGTGCCGCGGTGGCTTCGCGAAGGCGATTTTGCGTATGCCGGCGAAGGCACCCTCATAAATTCCGGAGACTTCACAGGCATGGATTCCGAAGACGCCAAATGGAAAATTGCGGAACTCGTGGGCGGCCGCAAGAAGACGCAATACAAATTGCGCGACTGGTCCATTTCGCGCCAGCGATATTGGGCCGCGCCGATCCCGATGATCCATTGCGAAAAATGCGGCATCGTCCCGGTTCCGGAAGACCAATTGCCAGTGCTTTTGCCCGACCTTGAAAACTATCGTCCGCAAGGCGTTGCTCCACTCGCCGGTTCAAAAGAATTCATGCCGGTGAAATGCCCGGAGTGCGGCGGCGCGGCCGAACGCGACCCGGAAACGATGGACACGTTCGTTGATTCGTCGTGGTATTTCTTCCGCTACACCGATCCGCACAACGACGCAAAGATCTTTGATCCGAAAAAAGCCAAGCACTGGCTGCCCGTCGACCTCTATATCATCGGCGCCGAACACACCGTGCTTCATTTGCTCTACGCGCGCTTCATCACCAAGTTCTTCCACGACCTCGGCCTCACGGCGCTCACGGAGCCGTTCACCAAACTGCGCCATCAAGGCCTCATTCTCGCCCATGACGGACAAAAAATGTCGAAGAGCAAGGGGAACGTGGTGAATCCCGACGAAATCGTCGCCGAATTCGGCGCAGACACCACGCGCATGTACCTCATGTTTATGGGAGCCTTTGAAGACGCAACGCCGTGGAGCCCGAAGAGCATGTTGGGCGTTGAGCGGTTCCTCAAACGGATGTGGAGCTATCTTGTGGGCGCCGATGAAGGAAAGCTCGAGAAAAAGACTTTAGAAAAAATTAATGATCCCAATAAAAAAATCCTTTCGCTCGTCCATAAGACGATAAAGAAAGTCGGAGAAGACATCGAGAACTTCAAATTCAACACGGCAATCTCAGCGCTCATGATCCTGCTGAACGAGCTTGAAACCGCCGCGCCGCTCGAAAAATCCGAACGGGAAATGATCGTAAAAATCCTCCATCCGTTCGCTCCGCATATGGCGCAGGAAATCTGGAGCCGCATGGGGCACGAGGCCTATCTCGATTTCGAAGCCTGGCCCCGCTACGACGAAAAGCTTCTCGCCGAAGAAAAGGTTAAAATTATAGTGCAGGTGAACGGGCGCGTCCGCGACGCGATCGAGGCCGATGCAACGGTTACCGAAGACGAGGCAAAAGCGCTTGCGTTTGCGAGCGAGAAGGTGAAGAAAGCGATCGGCGGCGCGACGCCCACAAAGATCATCTACGTCGAAAAGAAATTAGTGAGCATCGTCGTTTAACCATTTTTTAACAACAATGTCCGGACATGGAGACGGGGGAGCCACCTTAGGAGGAAAAATCTGGAGCGTTCTGCTCCTCGTGATCATCGCGGGCGTCATTCTCTATATCTGGAATTCGGGATTATTCGGCAAGGGCGTGCAAGGAGTCGAATCGCTCACTCCGCACCAGGCAACGTCGTCATCGTCAACGGCGGCAACGTCAACCGCCCTGCCGTTCGGACTAGGGTCGCTTTTTGGCCCCGGTTCCCGTCCGAGTCCGCAACCGCCGTCCGGCAGTTCGAATAGCGGCTACTATTATCCGTCATCAACCATCGGCCCAACACCGACCGCGACCGGATCAGGTTATTATCCCGCACCGTACTATGGCCAGCCGCCCGCCGGGTATTCGGCCAGCCAAATTTCTCCCTACTATCGCCAGGTGCTTCTCTCGAGCGTGTATTCCGGCTATGGCATGACGAACGGCCGCATTCTTCTGGGCAGCAATTTGCAGACGAATACCGCGGTCGACGTCACCGGTTGGCGGATCCAAGGCAATCGCGGGAGCGCGTACCTTCCGCAAGCCGTCGCGTTTTACGAGCCTTCGGGTCTTGCGCCGGAACAAGACATTGAGCTCGGTCCTGGCCAATCCATTTATGTTTATTCCCAGCCGGGGTCGATCAATCTTCGCCTCAACGAATGCATCGGCTACCTGCAAACCAATCTGCGGACCGATCCGCCGCTTCCGATCCAGTGCCCCTATCCCGATCGATCACAGCTCACGAACTTGAGCGGCTCGTGCCAAAATTACATCACGTCGATTCCGGCGTGCACGGTTCCCGAAACGTACAGCCCCCAGATTTCGCCGAACGATTATGCGTGCCAACAATATTTGAGCACGATGAATTACACCGGCTGTTTCAACGCGCACGTCCGCGACGCAAATTTCTTGTCGGATCAATGGTGGGTTTGGGTCGGCAGCAATTTCCTCGATCCGTATCACGACGTGGTCACGCTGTACGACAAAAACAATTTAATAGTTGACCAATATACGTATTAGTAGTATAATATCTGACAGTAAGTACACGGCAAGGAGGATTGAAAATGCCGGCGACTTGCCCATGAATTCAAGATTCCACACACCCGAATCGTGGAAATGCTCAAAAAGTGGCACAATACGGATAAAAAATGCGAGGAGGAAAGGTCATGAAACTGAAGCGTTCGAGGAAACCACAGAGGAAGAGCGAGAAAAAAACCTTCATCGACGGAGAGCGCCAGCTCATGTTGCGGCTCTTTATTGAGCAACTCATGAGGCAGTGCGATCTCACGCCGGGCGAGGATCGTACGATTCGGGCGAAATATGGTCTTGCTGGGCCGGTGCTTCAAATTGATGAGATCGCCCAATCATTTGGCGAACCGCCGGCAGTCATCAATAAAGAATGGATCAGCGGCATTGAAAAGATGGCCGATCGGGTCAAGCTCCTCGACGAAATTTCTGGCGAAGGAGGAAGAAAGCTGTTCAGCTTCTTCAGGGAATTAATTCCTTGAAGAATTCACGGAAAGCCAGTGGTCGCCCCTTGCGGACGGCCATTTTTTATTTCCGCTCCGCGAGCATCACCTTGATCGAGCACTGGACGCCCTCGCGCAAAACAATGAGGTCAACTTCGTCGCCGACATTCATGTCTTCGAGATAATCCTGGATGGGATGATCGCGATCGAGGCGCTTGCCGTTGAAGAGCAAGACGATGTCTTTCTCGCGAAGACCGGCTTTGTCGGCCGGGCTTTCGGGCACGACGCCGTGGTCGTGTTCGCTTTCGCGCATCACGAGCGCGCCGTAATCGACGGAGAGATGCATCTTATCTTTCAGATCCTGGTCGATCATCACGTAGCGGACGCCGAGGAGGGGGCGGCGGATGCGGCCGAAGCGGCGGATGTCGTCGAGGTCGCGCCGCGCGGCATTGACGGGGATTGCAAAGCCGATACTGTGCGCGCCGGAAACGATCGCCGCGTTCACGCCGATCACGAGGCCGTCGGAATCAACGAGCGGTCCGCCGGAATTACCAGGATTGATTGCTGCATCCGTTTGGATGAGGCCGCGCATTTCCTGCGCCGGCGCGTCAGGTTCGGCTTGCGCGGTGATCGAGCGCGAGAGGCCCGAGACGATGCCGAGCGAGACGGTGTTGCGGAACACGCCGAGCGCGTTGCCGATGGCGATGAGGCTCTGGCCCAGTTCGAGCTTGGTTGCGTCGCCGAGGTTGAGATAGGGGAGGTTGCCCGCTTCGATTTTCAAAATGGCAACGTCGTTGATCGGGTCGCGGCTCAAAATTTTTGCCGGGAAGGTGCGGTTGTCGTTCAGGATGACGGTGTACTCCGCCGCTGCGTCGCTCACGACATGCTTGTTTGTCATCACGAGGCCGCCTGCGTCAACGATGAATCCCGATCCGCCGCCAACTTGCACCATGCCGTTCTTGTCGGCAAGCGATTCCGGGACGGAGGGATACAATTCTTTGGGCATTTCCTTTTCCAGGTCAGCGAGCTTTTTTGAAATGGCGATCGAAACGACGGCGGGCATGACCCGTTTGATGATTTTAATGACGCGGCGGTCGTCCATGAAATTAAGTTTAGCACACGATGTGGGCTGTATGCGTCCTGATTGCGGAGGAGGCGGATGGACTACTTTAGAACCTCGATAGAAATTACCTCTGCTAGTTAAGGGAACAATTACAGTTACGCTTAATGGTTTTTTGTAAATTTCTCCAACGGCACCGACATTTTCCATGCAAGTTCGAATAATGACCGGAACGTATCGGCAACCTCCTTGCTTTCGATGACGACTGCGAACAGCTCTTTTTTAATGGAAAGGATCGCGACCTGATCGCCATAAATCGCGCCATCGATGTAGAGGTCGAATTCTTTGGGAACGACGCGGCCTTCGTAGTTGCGCCCGACGGCGGCGTAGCCAAAATCGAGATCTTTCGGATCTTCAGTGAGAAGGTCGCGGACATGGATATCCTGCGATTTGATGATTTCCTTTAATTTGTCCGCGCGGCCTACGAATACCTCGGAGAGATTTTTGAGCGAGCCGAAAAGGGAAACCGACGGGCTTTGATAAATTTCGTCATACACCTTCTCGATGCCATTGCGCCCTTCATAGATCCTGATTTTCGGTTTGATTTTTGATGCCGCCATCCTGGCTTGAAGGAGCGGCAATGTCTGTTCGAGAAGGTCTTCTTTTTCCTTTAATGCCCGCAGGAGAATATCCGGCTTCTCGGCGGCATAAAACGCGCGGCGATTATGATGCGTTTTGATGGCGAAATTTTTCGCATAGAGTTGTTCGAGGATGACGTACGCCGTCGGGCGCTTGATGCCAGCTTTTTTGGCGATCTCGTGCACCTTTTCGCTGCCAAGATCGAGAAGTGCCAGATATACTTTTGCCTCTTTTTCATCGAGGCCGACTTTTGTGAGGATTTCCTCTAAGTTCATGATTTTGGGGTTTGGTTATCCACAGGAAAATTGCGCGTCATTTTGAAGCAGTTGGCAACGAATCGTGGAGCTTGTCGTCAATTTTTGACATCAGACAACACTTGGGTGCATCTCGAAAATTATTTTCGCTTTTATGCTATGGCTTTTTCAGCTTTCTGTCAAAGATTGTGACAACGGTCTAAAAATGCATCCTAAAGCCCTTAATATAAAGAAAATTTTGCGATTATAACTATTGACAATAAATCCGGAGGATATATTTTGAACATGAAACGGACATGCAAGACCTATTTTTCATAGCCATCATCGTCGTGTTTTTTGCGCTGTGCCTTCTCTATGTGAAGGCCTGCGAAAAACTGTAACCATGGCCACCATCATTATCGGAATCATTGCGGTCGGACTCATCGTGTATCTTTTCTGGTCGATGATCCGTCCGGAAAATTTTTAAACCGCCATGCCTCTTATCGACTGGCTCCAGCTCGGCATCTATATCGCGGTAATCGTTGTGATTACGAGGTATCTCGGCGCGTATTTGGTGCGCGTGCTTGATCCGGACGGCAAGACGTTCCTCGACAAGCTCATGAAACCGCTCGAGCGGGTGACGTACCGGCTGCTCGGCATCGATCCGCACAAAGAGCAGAACTGGAAGCAGTATACGGTTGCCATGCTGATTTTCAGCGCGGTAAGTCTCTTCTTCACCTACATCATCTTGCGCATCCAGCAGTGGCTCCCGCTCAATCCGCAGGGGTTGCCGAACCTGAGCCCGCATCTCGCGTTCAACACCGCGGTTAGCTTCACGACGAACACGAACTGGCAGAGCTACGCCGGAGAAGCGACCATGTCGTACTTCTCGCAGATGGTTGCGCTCGTGATCCATAACTTCGTGTCGGCGGCGACGGGCATCGCGCTTGCGGCGGCCTTGGTGCGCGGCGTTGCGCGGCACACGGCGACGACAATCGGTAATTTCTGGACCGACCTTACTCGCACGACGTATTATCTCCTGCTCCCGATCGCATTCGTGTTCGCCGTCGTCCTTGTGGCGCAGGGCATTCCACAGAATTTCCATCCGTATACGACGGCAAATGTCATACAGCCAACAAGCGCTCAAAGCACGCAATCAATCCCGCAAGGGCCGATCGCATCGCAGGAGGCCATCAAGATGATCGGGACGAACGGCGGCGGCTATCTGAATGCCAACTCTGCCGCCCCATATGAGAATCCGAACGGCCTTTCGAATTTTCTCGAGATGCTCGGTATCATCGGCATCTCGAGCGCGCT
>DATKNI010000034.1:0-22128 GCA_035541415.1 Minisyncoccota bacterium
ACGCCATTAAAGAGATCGAGGTTCGGATCGAGGTCGTAGCGCTCGATGTCAAAGATGATTCCATCGCCGTTGTCGGTCGCCATGACGACGGGGATGCCGAGCTTCCGCGCGACAAGGCGCGAACGGATCTTGAGCTCGGGATGGTCCGTGCATTCCACAAATACATCGAGTCCCGTCATGAATTGTTCAAGCCCGTCGACGGAAATTCCTTCGGTATGGGCCTCGATCTCGGCATACGGGTTGGTTTGATAGATGAGCTGGGCCACCGCTTCGCATTTATTGGTCCCGACATAGGAATAGTCGAGACGAATTCGGTTGAGATTGGAGCCGGAAATCTCATCGGGGTCGGCGATCTTGATGAATTTTGCCCCGCCCATCATGGCGATCGTGAGCGCAGCGTGGCTGCCGACGCTCAATCCGCCGATGCCGACGCGGCAGTTATAAAACTTTTTCTGCTCTTCTTCGGTAATCAGATATTTATTCCGCGCCGTGCGCAATTCCTGGTGCATCTCATCCGGCAAAAAATGCACGAGGGTTTGGTTCCATGGGAAATAGAACCAGACTCCCGCTTCATTGAGCGGCCGTCCGGCGCAATGCTCTTTCTTGAATGCTTCGAATGCTTCGGCATAATTCGGGTTGAACCGGAATTGCGGATTTCTGATGAGAAAAAGTTCTTTGAGAAGCTCCTTTTCGTAATAATCAACAACCCGGGCCACCGGATATTTTTTTGAAAATGCTTCGACCGACTCCTGCTGCGGGTTATAGATTATTGGCTTTGCAACACCCATTTTTGTTTTATTCCCGGACGGAAATATTTGCCGTCTTCGGCTGGCCAGAAGACCAAGCGCGGCAAGGCGCGATCGCCGAGAAACCGGTGCAACTCCCGGAATTCCGAGTTCATTTTTTCGAGGCTATCGACAATAGCTCGGATGATAATAGCTTTGGTTTTTCCGGTAATCGTAACGCCGGGAAGAGTTTCCAAATTGATCTGCAGATATTGGTTCTGATTCTTATCAAACTCCGTCACCATGGCGAATTTTCCGGTCACCAATTTATTCACCGGGACTTGAATGAGCGCGTCGCGGATATGTTCCGGATAGATCTGCAGGCCGTACAGCGTCGTTGAAAAATCCGTCCTCTCATAGACGAAAACGAACGGCAATTCATACCGATATTTTTTTAAGCCGTGGCTTGCGATTTCTTTTTCAAAATCAATATCGCATTCGGCAAGACGCTGTTTGATTTCGGGGAAACTCATGGCTCCGCCGTGATCGCCGATGCCATATCGCACGAGCGGGACGGCGCTGTCACCCGTAAGGTAGATCTCCCCTTCCGGCGCTTCGAAGGTGATGAAAAACGGATTGTACTGCGCGAGCGTCGGCGTTTTTGAAATGTTGCCGAAAATTTTATTGAACGTCGCGCGCGACGGATCGGCATTTGCAAGTCGGCGCACGAGAATCGCGGTCGGCGTTTCAAAACCCATCGCGCCGATATCGGCGCTCCCGTAAATGTTGATGGTGTCGCGATACGGATTTTTCACTCCGCCAACCTTCACGAGATAATCTCGGAAGTTTTCGGTAAAAGCTTCGGCGGCGAACGACAACCGTAAATTCAATTTTTTGAGGTTGACCCCTTGCGATTTTGCACCGTCAAGAATGTCCTTGATGAACGGCGCATATCCAATGAGGATCGTCTGGGAAAATAACGGTGACAGCCGCTTGAGGGCGCTATAAATTTCTTTTTTATTGATTCCCGGCGTAAGCAATGAAATATGATGGCCTCCGCGCGCAGCGGCCATCTCGTAGCCTTTATACGTGAGGAGCCCGCCGATCCAAACGCCCATGCCAAAGCACACGATCACGAGAATCGGGCCGTGGTTCTGGGACGCGTTTTGCAAAAACATTTCGTGGACGAGCGACCCTTCCCAATCGAGATGCTCCATACGCGGGAAGTAAAAGGGCTCGCCGGTCGAGCCTGAAGTCGACGTGAACACCAACCGCTTCTTGAGGTCGCCGCCCCACGAAAGTTCGGCGAGCGAATACTGGCGGAGATAATTCTTTTTGGTGATTACGGGGACGGCCTTAAAATCATCGAACGTCCTCACCTTTTCGTGATTCACGCGATTCTTCTTCAAAAAATCCTTGTACGCCGGGACTTCGATGGCGGCCCGATGGAAAATGCTGAGCGCCCGTTTTTTGCGCTCGTCTTCCCAAAAAAGCGCTTTCTTCGTCCTTAAAAAGCTCAAAATCTGTTCCGCTGATCGGTCATTCGGAATCATGGTGATATTTCAATTATACCATTCAGACAAAGAAAAACCGGCGCTTTCGGTTGAAAGCGCCGGCGGGTAGGATGTCACGGAAGCTATAGAGCTTCCGTGACAAATTCGATGAGATTCTCTCCGGTAACCCATGCAACGGATGCGCTATCGAGCCCATGTTCGTAGAGCTCATTCGCAATCCAGCCCATCTTGCTTTCCGAATTGAGCTCGGCAGGCTGGTCGGGAAATCGCGCCCCGATCTTGCCGTCGGGATCGAGTTTGCTCTTCATGGTGTTGAAGATTGCTTGCTGTTCTTCACGATCGAGCGTTTTATAAACGCCGTCGGTGCCGATCGTGAGATGTTCAGCTCCGACGAGTTCTTTGGCGTGCATGAAATGCCGCAGGAATGGAGCAAGTGAATCATCGTTCTCGTCCAGGATAAATGTGAGCGTTGGTATGCCCACAAATCCACCGAGACCGGCGATTCTTTTAATGGTGTCGTCCGGCAAATTTCGCTCATGCGGATACACGGCTTTGCATCCAGAATGAGTCGCGACCACGTTGAGATCGAGGCCGTTTCTTGTCATCTGTTCCACAAAATCCAGGGCCTCGCGGGCAGTCCGTTCGCCGGCGTGCGAGAGATCAAGCACCATGCCCGCTTTTGCAAGCATTATCATGAACATCCTGCCGTGTTCAGTCAGTGACGCATCCGGCGCGAGAAATCCTCCGCCGAACGAATTTTCATCCTGATAGGCGAGCCCCATAAAGAGGACTCCCAAGCGGCGCAGAAATTCCAACTGTTCGAGTGTTGCATCTTCGGGCGGCTGCTGCAGCCCTCCAATGATTTTGAGTCCGGGCTGCGCCACGTCGTCTGCCGAGTGTACCATGCGAATATATTTCTCATGGGCAATGACGCCCAGGAACCATACGAGCTCCTTCCCCAAATTTTCCATTTTCTTCATCGGAGGTATCGGTGGAGCAACCGTTACATGGCAAAGTTCGAGGGGAACATTATGATTCGCGGCAGTGAGCGGATCGTGCGACATGAGCTCCTTTTGCGAAAAAAGAAACCCAAGCGAATCGGCATATCGCATAAAACCATCCTTCTCCGGGATAACCGGTTTTTAAAGTGACAACAAAATCTGCCTATATTATATAAAATATAGTCACAATTGTCAATTTGCACGCTTACCGCCTATTTACATAGGAAAGCCAGCTCGTATACCGCGCCAGCCTGCCGTGCGTGGCGTCGTTATATGCGGTTTGGATTTTTGCCGTCACAAAACCCATGCCGCCTTTCCCGATGTTCCGTCCGTCGATTTTTCCGATCGGCGCCACTTCGGCGGCGGTGCCGGAAAAAAATGCTTCATCGGCAGTCGTGAGATCTTTTTGGGTGATTTTTTTGATCGCCGTCGGAATGCCAAGATGTCGCGCAATCAGAAGCACGCTCGCACGGGTGATGCCCGGCAAAATTGACGGCGAATTCGGCGTGATGAGTTTCCCCCGCTTTACGATGAAAATATTTTCTCCGGGCCCCTCGGCAACGTTGCCCTCATGGTCGAGCAAAATTGATTCATGATATCCCCGCTTCCGCGCGTCGAGCGTGGCGAGAATCGACGTCGCATAATAGCCCCCGATTTTTGCGCCGGGGACGACCGACTGCGGATGAAAACGGATGTAGGGCGAAATGGTCGCCGAAAGTACGGCGTGCTCGCCGAGATAAGCGCCCCACGGCCATGCGGCAATGGCAACATGGATCTTCGCGCCGCGCGGCATGAGGGCCATCTGCCCCTCGCCATACCAGACAATCGGACGGATGTAGCATGAGGCCAGCTTGTTTGCGGCAACCGTTTTGAGAATTGCTTTTGCGATTTCCGATTTGGAATAAGAAATCGTCATGCCGAGCGAGCGGGCTGACGCAAACAAACGGTCGACATGGTCTTTCAACCGGAACACGGCCGTACCGCGGTCGGTTTCGTATGCCCGAATCCCCTCAAAGACCCCGCCGCCGTAATGCAGGGCGTGCGTAAGCACGTGCACCCTGGCATCTTTCGACTTCACCAATTTCCCGTCAAACCAAATGATCGCCTTTTGATTATTCATAGTTCGACTTATTTCATCCGCGAATGTTTTTCCTTTACCATCGTTGCCACGCGGGAAGCAAACGTCGGAATGTCATCCGTCTTGCTAAAAAATATTACTCGGCCAAAAAGCGCGCGGATTGCCTCGTGATTGTGGCGCGCCTCGCTCCATGGGTCGCGGAGGCTCGTGAAAAAAGCGAAAGGAATTTCTTTTGTTTTTGCGTTCTGATGCAGTTCGAGCGCAAGCTCCCACCCGTTCGGGCCGGGCGGCATGAAAATATCGCTCAGGATGAAGTTCGGCAGGACTTCAAGCGCTTTCTCAAATCCCTCGATGGCTCCTTTGGCGCGCACCGTTGCAAATTGTTCGGCAGCAAGCTGAGTCTCGGCGATGTCGAGAAATGCGTCTTCGTCGTCGACGAGCAGGATGACAGGCCTGGATTCCATTTGTTTCAGTATAACAATTCCGGCTCAACGACCGTATTTTTATCCGCAAAGGTCGGTAATCAAAACATAATCGATCATCAATCATCAATGCTCGTAACCATCGCAGTCATCTTGCTCATCTTATGGATCTTGGGACTCGTGACCTCCTATACGATCGGCGGGTTCATTTATGTTTTGCTTGTTGCCGCCATCATCCTCTTCCTCATCCGCATCATCCGCGGCGAAAATCCAGCCAAGTAATGCAACAATCATCCGTGCAAACAAAACGGCCGCCATCAGGCGGCCGCAACGGTTTTATTCGCTTTCTTGCGGTCGTTGTCGGTAAGGAATTTCTTCCGGATCCGGATGCTTTGCGGCGTGACCTCGACGAGTTCATCGTCGCCGATATAATCGAGAGCATCCTCGAGCGATAACGTGAGCGGCGTTTCCAGCTGGTCGGCCAGGCCTTCGTTCTTGGCGCGGAAATTCGTAAGCTGTTTTTCCCGCGCGACATGCACCATGATGTCGCCGTCTTTTGCGTTCTCGCCCACCACCATGCCTTCATAGACGTCAACGCCGGGCCCGATGAATAACGTGCCGCGTCCTTGCGCGGTCACGAGGCCGTAGTTATTCGACTTGCCGGCTTGCGTGGCAACGATCGAGCCGTGCGGGATCGCCGTGATCTCGCCTTTGTAGGGTTCATAGCCGAGGAAAATACTGTTCATGATGCCCGTGCCTTTCGTCGCCGTGAGGAATTTATTGCGGATGCCGATGAGGCCGCGCGTCGGCACCTCAAAATCCATGAAAGCGATTTTCTTGTCGTCAACGTTCATATTCTTCATCATACCGAGGCGCTTGCCGAGCATTTCAATGATCGTGCCGGAATAGGTTTCAGGAACTTCAATCGAAACGAGCTCCATCGGCTCGAGCTTCTGTCCGTTCTCCTCTTTGAAAATGACCTGCGGTTTTGAAACTTCGACTTCGTACCCTTCGCGGCGCATTTTTTCGATAAGAATCGCGAGGTGAAGTTCGCCGCGCCCGGCGACTACCCATTTATCGGTCGTGTCGGTTGGCGTCACCTTGAGGGCGACGTCGGTTTCAAGCTCGTGCTCCAGCCGCTCCCGCAGGTTGCGCGAGGTGGTGAATTTGCCTTCGCGGCCGCGGAACGGCGAAGTGTTCACGGCAAAGGTCATCTTGATCGTGGGCTCGTCGATATGGATCGTCGGCAGCGGTTTTGGGTTTTCGGGGTCGGTGATCGTTTCGCCGATCGTGATGTCCGGAATGCCGGCAATCGCAACGATGTCCCCCGCGTTCGCTTCTTCGACATCGATGCGGCTCAAGCCGTCGAAGAGCATCACGGACGTGAGCTGCTCCTTTTTGATTTTGCCGTCGCGATCAATGTGCGCCACCGTTGCATTTTTTTTGAGCGTTCCGGAGTAAAGGCGGCCCACGGCGATTTTGCCTTTGTAGTTGTCATACGCGAGATTCACCGTGAGCATCTGGAGGACGTTCGAATCAGATCCGTCTTCGTTTTTTGCCATTTTCGGCGGCGGAATATATTTGATGATGGTTTGGAAAATCGGCTCGATGTCTTTCATCGCGGCAAGGTTCTTGTCGTGGCCGGCTTTGCCGTCGCGGGCGGCGGCGTAGATCACCGGGAACTCGATCTGCTCCTCGGTGGCGTCGAGTTCAAAAAAAAGATCGTACGTTGCATTGAGTGCCCATTCGGGACGCGCATCCGGCTTATCAATCTTGTTCACGACCACGATCACTTTATGGCCGGCCTGGATTGCCTTGCGCAAAACGAACTTCGTCTGCGGCATGGGACCTTCTTTGGCGTCGATCAAGAGCAAGACGCCGTCTACCATGCGCATGATGCGTTCCACCTCGCCGCCAAAGTCGGCGTGGCCGGGCGTGTCGACGATGTTGATCTTCGTTTCTTTGTACATCACCGAAGCATTTTTCGAAAAAATCGTAATGCCGCGCTCGCGTTCGAGTTCGTTTGAGTCCATGATGAGCTCGTTGTCGGCGCCGGTTTTCAGCTTAAAACCGACCGACTGCTTCAAGAGCGCGTCGACGAGCGTCGTTTTCCCGTGGTCAACGTGGGCAATGATGGCGATGTTGCGGATATCCATGGTTTATTCAATAAAATCCGCGCCTGTGACGGCACGGCGGCTTCGCTGTTGTTGATTATTATATTAAATTTCCATTAAATAGGCAAGGCGTTGCTTTTGCCCGGCAAGCGGCCATAATAAAGGCGCATGGAGGAATTACATCTTGAACTGGGTGCCAAAGCTCCGGAATTTACCTTGCCCGACCAGGACGGGAATAACCATTCCCTTTCGGATTACCGCGGCGCATGGGTGCTTCTCTATTTTTATCCGAAAGACGATACGCCGGGATGCACCAAAGAAGCGTGCTTAATCCGCGACGCATTCCCTCACTTTGAAAAATTAAACGCGGTTGTCCTCGGGGTGAGCGTTGATTCCGTCGCAAGCCACAAAAAGTTCGCGCAGAAATACAACCTGCCGTTCACCTTGCTTGCCGATGAGCATAAGAAGGTGGTGAACCTCTACAAAGTTTGGGCAAAAAAACAGTTCATGGGCAACGAATACGACGGCACGCTCCGCACGTCATTCCTCATTGATCCCGAAGGCGATATTGCAAAAATCTACCACGACGTCCAGCCCACAAAGCACGCAGCGGAAGTATTGCGCGACCTCGAAGAAACGTATTAGTCCAAAGCCCGCCCCATTCGACTATGGTAACGTGCGCTTGAAGACGGTGAGTCTTTTGCGTTTTTCATATCCGCACCGTGCGGCAAATTTGAAATTCTTCGGCTCGGTTTCAAAATATGCCGTCGTCCCCGTGGCGCATGCGGCGAGCGCCTTCATCATTTTCAACCCAATCCCCTGGCGCTGATAATCAGGGCTGATCACGAGGTCGAGTATTTTGGTATCAATGGCAAAATCGCTGAGCGCTCGGCCGATGCCGACGAGCTCTCCCGCCTCATTCCGTGCGGACACCACAATGTCGCAGTTCGCGAGCGATTTTTTCATGCGGGCCGTTGTGTATTTCTTGGCCGTCCCCCACCCGAGCTCAATATACAGAGCGGCTGCCTCCTCTGGTTTTACGGATCGTTTATTGGTTGAGATGGTTACGGACATGTCGTAATTCTACAATTATTGCTCCGGCCGCGGAGGATTCGCCAGCCACGCCTCGATATGCTGCTTATACTTCAATGCGCTCGGGCGGATGCGGCGTTCCATGGTTTTGTAATCAATTTCGACGAGGCCGAACCGCGGCCAGAACCCGCTGTCCCATTCAAAATTGTCGAGGAGCGACCAGTGGAAATAGCCGCGCACGTCAACGCCTTTTTCGATCGCTTTTTTCATGGCGCTCAAATGCTCGGCGATGAAATATTCGCGGTGCTTGTCGCGGTTATCTGCCAAGCCGTTTTCGGTGATATAAATCGGCTTTCCAAACAGAAGCTTCAATTCAAGGAGGAGATGATAGAGACTTTCGGGGTAAAGCTCCCAGCCCATATCGGAGATGCGTTCGTTGCGATTGCGCCCGTACCAGCGGCTGATGCGGTTGTGGAAATAAAAATTGAGGCCGATAAAATCCGCCGTATCCATCACGCCCAAAAAGAAATACGAGTTCCACATGCGATCGGCAAGGCGCTTGAGCAGATGATTGATCAAGCCTTCGTCCGCTTCAAAATGAACCATGTCCATCACGGGGCCGACCTGCGCCTCGGGCGTCGCCGCTTTGATCGCATCGTACGCCGAGCGATGCGCGCGCATGAGGGTGTGCAATCCGCGGAACGTGAGCCAGGCGTTCCGCTTTTGCGGCGGCCACTGGCCTTTGTAATAGGAATTGGCCATCACGATTTCCGGCTCGTTGATCGTGATCCAGAACCGCACATCATTGCCGAACGCTCGAACCAATGTTTCCGTGAACCGCCGGAAGTACGCCGGGAACCGCCGATCCATGACGCCGCCTTTCCGCGAAAGCCACAGCGGCAAGGTCCAATGCCAAATCGTCACAAACGGTTCGATGTCCCGATTGCGAAGTTCGCGGATCACGGCGCGATAGTGTTCCAATTCTTTTTCATCGAACACTCCCTCTTCCGGCTCAACGCGGGACCACTCGATGGAAAAGCGGTGTGCATTATGGCCAAGCGATTTTGCGATGTCGAAATCTTCCCGAAAGCGATTATAGTGATCCGCGGCGCGGCCGGAAATATAATTTTCCTCCTGAAGCGGATTGGGATATCCGGCGCGGATGTGGTCATCCCATGTTTTTTTCTGCGCAGCCGCCGTGAGCCGCTTTGCGTTCTCGCGTTCCCATTTGCTCCAGTTGTTGTGGTTATTGCCTTCAACTTGATGCGAACTCGTCGCTGCGCCGAAGAAAAACGGGTCGTTCATGAAAGAATTGTAGCAAAGAAAAAAATGTCATGCATTTTCGTCCGTTCTTGAAGCGCTCTCGGAGCCCAGCCGTAAGTTTCTTACGGGCTGGGCGAGAGGGAGGCGCGCGTCCAGCAGGACGCGACGCCGTACCTTCAAAACTGACAAAAATGCAGGACGCTATTCTTCTTTTTCCAATTCCTCCAAGAGCTTCTTCGCTTTTGAGCTGGGCCGTTTGGGCGCTTTGATGATGAAGTTCACAAGCAGATCGCCGCGGCCATGGCTGCCAAAGTGCGGCATACCTTCGCCCACAATGCGGAGATTATCTTTGAGGTTGAATCCGGCCGGAATTTCGGCATGAACGATGCCGCCCGCGATGGTCGGGACGTTGATCTTCTTGCCCAGCAAAAGATCGATGACGCGTAATTCGCGGCGGACCACGAGGTCAGCGCCGTGGCGCTCAAACGATGGATGGGGCCGCACGCGCACGCGGATGTAGAGATCGCCTGCCGCCGTGCCGCGCTCGCCCGCCTCGCCCATCCCCTTCACTTTGATGAGCTGGCCGTCTTCGATGCCGGGCAGAATATCAACGGTGATCTCCCGCATCGATTCCACGCGGCCGGATCCCTTGCAGACCATGCACGGCTTCTTGGGCACTTGGCCGGAACCATGGCACGTGGTGCAAACCTTCACTTGCGAGAAGCTGCCAAAAAATGTCCGGCGCTGTTCGCGGATTTCGCCTTGGCCGTCGCACGTCCCGCACTTCTCAAAAGAACTGCCCGGTTCGGCACCTTTGCCTCCGCACTTTGCGCACTGCACGAGCGTCCGCAACCGCAGGGTTTTGCGAACGCCGCGGAACGCTTCTTCTAAATCGACCTGCTCCTGGATTTCGAGGTCGGCACCCTTCTCGTAGGTCTTGCGGCGCGGCCGGACGCCGAGCCCTTCCATAAAACTTTCGAAAACATCGCCAAAATCGCCCATGTCGCCCATCGTCGACGGATCAAAACCAAACCCGAACCCTTCGGGGAATCCGCCCGTCCATTGGCCGCCGCCCGGGAACCCGCCCATGGCATCCGCCGTGCCGAAACGATCATATTGGGCTCGCTTGCTCTTGTCGGAAAGCACCTGGTACGCTTCGTTGATTTCTTTGAATTTCTTTTCATCCCCGCCGGCTTTGTCGGGATGATATTGATGGGCCAGCTTTCGATACGCCTTTTTGATGTCTTCTTCTGAGGCATTTTTTGCTACGCCGAGGATTTGATAGTAGTCTTTCATGGATTCATATTATAGTACTACGCGCGGGATTAAGAAAATATTAAATCTGGATTTTTTAATACCCTATATTTTCCTTGGTTTGCGTTGATTCAGTAATTTTCATGAATCCCGTCGCGAGGAGGATCTCGTAAATGATCAAAATGAGGAACTGCTCAATCCATACGAACACGATGCCAACGGTGCGCAGCGCGAGGAAAATCACGACACCCCAGCCGATGATGAACCACGTGGGGCCATTCGCCTGCCACGCTTGAAGCATGCCGACGATGAAATTATAGAACGCATCGCTCGTTGGCACGCCCGTTCCGGTTTCGGTCGAGGTCGGACTTACGCCGAACGTCGCTTCGAGATTATTCGTCGCCTGCGAAATCGTCGTGCTTTGTTCCCGCGGCGAAAGCGTCTGGAAGCTCGGGTTGTTCTCGAGTTCCGTGGTCGCGATGTTTTGCGCGAACGTCGAGAACGAACTGCTGATGGAAAAATTCGGATACGCGTTATTGATGACGCCGGTCGCCCAATCGAAGAATCCCCGGAAACTCTGCCGCGACACGAAAAGCGAGCTGCCGCTTCCCAGCTGCGGGACGTAGATGAGGATCATGAAGAGCAACGCTGCCGTCATCTGTTTTCCGAGCATCGCCCCCGACGTGTGGAAGAATTGGACCTCAATGCCGTTCTCGAGCGCCGACCGTCCCGAAAAATATCCCCACGCAAGGAATGCGAACACGACGGCCGCCGTGAGAAACAAAATGCCGATGCTGTCGCGGTAGAAGAAGGTGAGGAGTCCCGCGATCTCTATCAGCATCACGATGAGCCGCCTCGTGTACGTGGTGGTAAGGAAAAGTTCGAGGACGGCAAAAATCCCCCACACCGCAAGCGCGCCGAGGAGCCACCACAAGGCGAGGCCGTTCGCGAGGTATCGATAATACGCAAAGCCAAAAAGCGCCGCGGAAATAACCGCAAGAATATCGAGCGCAATCGCCTTGCCGTATCCGGGCGGCCGATCGAAAGCAGAAAGCTTAGACTGATTGATCAGGTTTTGGTTCGGGACGTCCCCCGCTATCACTTGGCGAAGATCCACCATTATCTTTATTATAGACTGCCTGTCCTATTTTTTGTATCTCAACCGAAAGGTCCTGCGTGGTTTTTTGGATAGCGGCCAAATCGTCGCTCCCTTGCGCCGTTTTGAGCGCCGCCACTTTATCTTCGATCGATTTCTTCACGTCAGCCGGGACCTTATCCCCAGCATCGCGAAGGGATTTTTCGGCGAGATACACCATCGACTCGGCCTGGTTTTTTGCGTCAACGAGCTCTTTTTTCTTGGCGTCTTCAGCCGCATGTTCCGCAGCCTCTTTCTTGAGCCGCTCAATTTCATCTTTTGAAAGGTTGGTCGAGGCCTCGATTTTCACGGACTGCGACTTGCCGCTCGCTTTGTCTTTTGCGGAAACGTTCAAGATGCCGTTCGCGTCGATGTCGAATGTGACTTCAATCTGCGGGATGCCCCGTGGCGACGGCGGAATGCCGTCCAAAATGAACTTCGCGAGCGTTTTGTTGTCGGCCGCCATTGGACGTTCGCCCTGCAGGACGTGCACTTCGACGGACGTCTGATTGTCGGCGGCCGTCGAGAATGTCTGCGTCTTTGCCGTCGGCACGGTTGTGTTCTTGGGGATCATCGGCGTTGCAACGGAACCGAACGTTTCGATTGCGAGCGTGAGCGGCGTCACGTCGAGAAGCAAAATGTCTTTCACGTCGCCCTGCAAAATGCCGGCCTGCACCGCGGCGCCCACGGCAACCACTTCGTCGGGGTTGATGCCTTGATGCGGATCTTTGCCGAATAATTTCTTTACGGCTTCCTGCATCGCAGGCATGCGCGTCTGGCCTCCCACGAGAATCACTTCGTTGATCTCATTCAATTGATAACCGGCTCCTTTCGGCGCGGGCGACGTTACCGTTTCTTTGGTAAGCATGATTGAGCGGTCGATATATTCCTGCACGAGCGATTCGAGCTTGGCGCGCGAGAGCTTCATCACAAAGTGCTTCGGGCCGTTCGCGTCGGACGAAATGTACGGCAAGTTGACTTCCGTCTCCGTCGCCGTCGAGAGCTCGTGCTTTGCTTTTTCCGCGGCTTCCTTCAAGCGCTGGAGCGCAAGCGGATCCTTGGAAATATCCACGCCCTCCTGCTTCTTGTATTCTTGGACGAGGAATTCTTGGATTTTCTTGTCAAAATCATCTCCGCCCAAGTGCGTGTCGCCGCCCGTCGCTTTCACCTCGACGGTATCTTCGCTCACTTCGAGCACCGAGATGTCGAATGTGCCGCCGCCAAAATCGTAGACGACGATTTTTTCGTTCTTCTGTTTGTTGAATCCATACGCAAGCGCCGCTGCCGTCGGCTCGTTCACGATGCGGCGCACTTTGAGTCCGGCGATCTCGCCGGCGCTTTTCGTGGCCTGCCGTTGCGAATCGTCGAAGTATGCCGGGACCGTGATCACGGCCTCTTCAACTTTCTCGCCAAGCTTGGCTTCCGCATCGGCTTTGAGCTTTGCGAGCACCATGGAAGAAATTTCTTCCGGCGAATACCATTTGTCGCCCATCTTCACCTGCACGCCGCCCGTCGGCCCTGCTTGGAGTTCGTACGGCAGCCACGCTTTGTCGCGCTGGACTTCCGGATCGGTCCACTTGCGGCCGATGAGACGCTTTACGGAAAAAATGGTGTTCTTGGGGTTCGTGACCGATTGGCGCTTGGCGAGCAGGCCCACCAGGCGCTCATTTGATTTCGAAATGGCCACGATGGACGGCGTGGTGCGGTTACCCTCGGCATTTTCGAGGATCTTGGGTTCGCCGCCTTCCATGACGGCGACCGCTGAATTGGTTGTTCCCAAATCGATTCCTAAAATTTTTGGCATGGATTTAATGAATATTTAATCTTTATTTTTCTTTGCTTACGATGACTCGCGCGGGACGCAGGACCTTTTCGTGCAACCGGTATCCCTGCTCTATTACTTCTACAATTGATCCCGGCGGTTTATCAGATGGAACTTCGCTCAACGCTTCGGCAACGCTTGGGTCAAATGTGTCGCCTACTTTTATATCTATCTTCGTGAGCCCGCGTTTCTTCAAAATATCTTCTATTTGCGTTCGAATGAGGTATACTCCCTTCTCCACCGGCCCATTCTTCTCGAGTGCCCGCAGTCCAAGGTCAAAGTTGTCCAGCACTGAAATCAAATCCCGGATGAGGCCCTGGGCGCCGTATTGCGCAACCTCTTCCAGGCGCTTCATCTCGTCGTTCTTATAATTGATGAAGTCCGCCTTTGCGCGCTGCCATCCAGCCAGGTACTCATCGCGCTGCTTTTCCGCCGCGGCGAGCTTGTCTTTTAATTCCTGCTCGCCTGCGCCGTTCGCAGCCGGTGCGCCGCTCTCCCCGGCGCCGTTGTGGTTGTTGTTGATTTCGTCCGCCATGATTTTGCAAGTTTTCTATTATAAATTTTTTAACATTCTGATTGCCTTTTTGTAATCCATCCGTTTTGGACCGATCGCAAAAATAGAAATCGTCATGTCGCCAATCTTATAATTTTCCGCCACGACCGAAAGCTGTTCGCTCTTTGTCACCGGACTTTTCCTGCCGATAAAGACTTGCGGTTCCTGCTGGCCTATTTTCGGCGCAGCGCCGGGAACACGTCCATCAATTTCTTCAAAATCGCGGATGACCGATTGCAATTCTTTGCGATCATCGAGGTCGAGCCGGCTTACGAGCTGCTCAAGCCCCATCTTATAGACCATGTCATGGGCAAGATCCGCCGCAACGCCGAGCAAACCAAGTTCGTTTGAAAGCCGCGCCATGAGGTCCGGCCACGCGCGCTCTTCAAAAAGTTCGCGCATCGAATATTCCTGCTCACGAACGCGCGCCCGCGATTCGAGCGCCTCGCGCAATGCCCGCATCGCAAAAAATTCGTAGCCGGCATCCGTCGGGATGCGTCCCGCCGAATGATGCGGCTTTCCCAAGTATCCTTCATTCTCCAGGGCATCGAGCTCAAGGCGGATCATTGCCGGCTTGATGCCAAAATCGTAGCGTTCGTAAAGGGAGCCGGAACTGACCGGCTCGCCGCTCTGAATAAATTCCTGGATGACTGCTTCCAGGATGTCTCCCATGCGATCGTTCATCAGTTGCAATTATACCGTGAGTGGCAATCGAGTCAAGAGAGTGCTAATAGGCCGTAAGGACTGGGCAATGCCGGAATAAAAATGGCGCACCTTTTTAAGGGCGCGCCGAAGCTTAAGTGTAATCTTTTAATCCCTGGGAAATGGCAGTGGGTCGTGAGTATAGCCGCCATGTACCAAAGGTTCATCCTGTCGACGTTTGCTGGCTTTCGAACGGACACGCCGCTTTGAAGGGCTGGCCTTTTTCTTAACTTTATACAACTTCAGATGGCGCTCGTCCCACATGAAATATCCTCTTTTGTGCTTCTGTTTCGCTACATGCTCCACCTCTTTTACCCGGTAAGGATATAGGTGAGCAATGAAGGTTCGGTTTGTTTCCTCCATGTGAGAAAAAGCAATCTTGCCAACAGGGATGGGGATGTTGTTCATCCTCCAGAGCGAAAAAAGCAGATACTCTATTGTTGGAGGAAGGCGCAACTTAAAAATTACCCTCCAATCAACTTCCCTGATCGGATCTGGAAGATATTCCAGCCTTTCGCCTCGTTGACACGAAAATACTTGCCTCACCTCAGATTCTGCTTTGGCTCGGGGCATAGGTATTCCTTTCCAGTGAACTGGGGACATTATGCATTACATGATGTCATCCGTCAACCTTGATGAGCTCGCCTGTATTCAAATTGATTAGTGAAAATGCATTCTAATGAAGACTGCTCAACAAGATTGACAAGCTATACGCAGGCTGGGAGGGATTCAAACCCTCTCTGATCAATCTTCCTTTTAGCATCAGGACTTTGTCTGTCTTTTGTGTCTTGCGGCTTTAAGGGGCTCTCGGAGGTCGCGAAGGTGACCGAGAGGGAGGCGCGCGCAGAGTACTGCGCGACGCCGACCCTTAAAGCCGCAAGACACAAAAGACAAAGATTTCCTTATGCTAAACTAACGATATGGACATCAAAAAGGGAAAGGGCGTCCAGTGGATTGACATACACGGCCCCGCGGAAAAAGACCTTCAATGGCTCGGCACCCAATTCGGCATTCACCCGGTGATCATGGAGGAACTGCGCGGCCCGTCGGCCCGCGCGCGGGTTGAGGCGTATAAGAATTATCTTTACTTCGTCTACTATTTCCCTCTGTATGACAAAGAAGACGAAGCCTCGATCCGCACCGAAATCGATTTCGTCATCACGAAAGACAGCGTGATCACGGTGCACTACGAGCCGATGAAAGACGTTTACGACGGATTCGAAGTCCGCAACGCGACGTCATCGCTCGACATCATGTACGGGCTCATCGAGCACCTCATCAACTTTGAAGAGCGCCAGCTCCGGCACATCCGCGAAAAAGTGGAAACGGTCGGCAAGGCCATTTTCCGCGGCAATGAAATGGAAATCCTCCAGCGCATCACCTATGTGAAGCGCGACATTTCGGAATACCGCATCGTGGCGCGCCTGCAGGGTCCGATCCTCAATTCGCTCGTCATCAAAGGCAGGAAATTCTGGGGCGAAGACGCGGAAGTGTACCTGAATGATCTTATGGGCGACCAGATGAAGATTGTGAACCAGCTTGAGGACTACCGCGAAGCAATCTCTGATTTTGAGGATACGAACAATCAGCTGATGAACCTCAAGATCAACAGCGTGATGAAAACCTTTACGTCGCTCTCCTTCCTCACGTTCCCGTTCGTCCTCCTCGCCGCGATTTTCAGCATGAATACGCGCGACACGCCTATCGTCAACATGCCCGGCGCATTTTGGATCGTCACCGGCTCCATGGCCTGCGCGATGGCGCTCCTCACGATCTACTTCAAGCGCAAAGGCTGGTTCTAATGCATGATCAAAATCTACAACACGATATCAGGCCAAAAGGAATCCTTGCCTGAACAGAAAAAGTTCAGGCTGTTTGTCTGCGGCCCCACCGTCTACGATTACCTCCACATCGGCAACGCACGGACCTATCTTTTCTTTGATTTCTTTGCAAAATATCTGCGCGACCAGGGGTTCGACGTTTTTTATCTGCAGAACATCACTGACATCGACGACAAGATCATCCGCCGCGCCGCGGAGCACGGCATCCCGCCGGCCCGTCTCGCCGAAGAGTTCACACAGATTTATTTTGAGGACATGAAAGCGCTCGGCGTGACCGCCGTCACCAAATACGCGCCGGCGACGAGCTTCATCTCGCAAATCGCGGCGCAGGTTGAACGGCTCATTGAACGCGGCTATGCCTACAAGATCGACGACGGCTGGTATTTTGACGTTTCGAAGTTTCCGGACTATGGCAAACTTTCCCACCGTACGACGGCGCAGGCGGAAGACGGCGTTTCACGCATCGACGATGCCATTGCAAAACGGAACAAAGGAGATTTCTGCTTGTGGAAATTTTCGAAAGTCGGCGAGCCGTCGTGGGATTCGCAAGTCGGTTCCGGACGCCCCGGATGGCACATCGAGGACACCGCCATCTCCGAATATTATTTCGGCCCGCAATATGACATCCACGGCGCCGGGATCGACCTCAAATTCCCCCACCACGAGGCCGAGATCGCCCAGCAGGAATCGGCTTCGGGCAAAAAACCATTCGTGAGGCTCTGGATGCATACCGGCCACGTGCTCGTCGAAAGCAAAAAAATGTCGAAGAGCCTCGGCAATTTTGTGACCATCCGCGACTTCCTCGCCGAATACGACCCGCAGATCCTCCGATGGATTTCGCTCACGCACCACTATCGGTCCCCGATCGATTTTTCGCGCACTCTTGCCGACCAATCCAAGACGACGCTCAATACCCTCGGATCGTTTCTCGCAAAGCTCGGACGCGCCGACGGGACGATGGCGCAAAAAGACAGCCTCAAGGAAACCATAAAAACATTTTCATTAAAATTTGATGAAGCGCTGGCCGACGACCTGAACACCCCGCTCGCCATCGCATCGCTCTTTGAGCTTACCGCGCGGTTCCAGCCCATCGTGTGGCAGATCAAAAAATCTGACGCCAAACTGCTCGCAAAATACTTGACCGAATGCCTGGAATTGCTCGGAGTCACGCTTCGAGAGCCGGAGATTCCTGCCGCAGTGATGAAAATGGCCAAGGAACGGGAAGCATTTCGAAGTTCTAAACAGTTTGTTCAGAGTGACGCTATGCGGGATAAAATAAGTAGCGTAGGATATGAAATTGAAGACACACCCCAGGGACCGTTCCTGTGGCCGAAGGCATAAATGGCACCAAAAAACAACGATCTCAAATTACCGCCCCAGAACATAGAGGCGGAACAAAATGTATTGGGCAGTTTGCTGATCGACAAGAACGCCATCTACCGCGTGGCGGATATTTTGGTGGCGGAAGATTTTTATGCCCCTGCCCACGCCAAAATGTATGAAGCGATCATCGCGCTCTATGAAAAACGCCAGCCAATCGACGTGCTTTCGCTCACCACCTATCTCAAGGATCACGAGATGCTGAAAGACGTCGGCGGATCGGCGTATCTCGCCGAAGTGACGAACCAAGTCACCACCGCGTCGCACGTCGCCCATTATGCGAACATCGTCAAAGACCGCAAAGTGCGGCGCGACCTTATCAGGGCATCCGCGGAAATGGCGGAGAGCGCTTTCCAAATGTCGGTCGACATCGATGAAGTGCTTGACGATAACGAACAGAAAATCCTGGCGATCTCGCAAAAATCGCTTCCGCAAAATTTCGTTTCGTTGAAAGACGACCTCGTCGAAGCATACGAGCGCATCGCAACGCTCCACGCCGGCGGCGGAAAATTGCGCGGCGTGCCGACGGGATTCCCGGACCTCGACGAGACGCTTTCCGGCTTACAGAAATCGGAACTCATCATCATAGGCGCCCGCCCGTCGGTTGGTAAGACGTCGCTCGCCCTCGACATCGCGCGCAATGCATCGAAGGCCGGCCACACCGTCGGCATCTTCTCCCTCGAAATGTCGCGCGAGCAATTGCAAGACCGCATCATTGCCGCAGAATCGCAGGTGCCCTTGTGGCACATCCTCACCGGCCGCATCACCGACGAGAGCGAGTTCCCGATGATCCAAAACGCCCTCGACCGGCTCTCGCAGATCAAACTGTTCATCGACGACTCCCCTTCGCTCAATGTTCTCCAAATGCGCTCGATGGCGCGGCGCTTGCAGGTGGAACACGGCCTCGACCTTCTCGTCGTAGACTACTTGCAGCTCATCCGCCCCCGAGCCACCTCCGACAACGTTGTCCAACAAATCACGGAAATCTCGCGCAGCTTGAAGGCGCTCGCCCGCGAACTCAAAGTGCCCGTCGTTGCCCTTTCGCAGCTCTCCCGCGGCGTCGAACAGCGCGACAGCAAGATTCCCAAGCTCTCCGACCTCCGCGAATCGGGGTCCATCGAGCAGGACGCCGACATCGTCATGTTTATCTGGCGCGACGACCGCAACCCGAACGACACGGCAAGCGACTCCGACAACATCATCCATTTGCGCATCGCCAAGCACCGCAACGGCCCTTTGCGCGACCTCGACTTCTACTTTGACTCAGAACGCGCGAGCTTCAAAGTGCTTGAGAAGCGCTACAGCGAACTCCCGCCGCTTTAGAATTACCGCCGCTCTAACGCGGCGCACCGCGGCGCAGGCTTCCGCTCTGTGTTATAATCAGCGATATGAAATTGCCGCCTCCGGTCCAGCGCGTCATCGAAGAGCTTTCCAAACTGCCTTCGATCGGCCCGCGCCAAGCCATCCGCCTCGCGTTCTATATGATCGGGCAGAACAAAGGCGACCTCAAAACATTTGCCCAAGCCGTCGACGGACTGACGAGCATCAAAACGTGCGAACAATGTTTTTTTATCCATCAGAATCCCGACAACCTCTGCGACATTTGCCGCAATCCTCAACGCAAGCAAGGCGTCATCATGGTGATCGAAAAAGAAACTGATTACCTTTCGCTCGAAGACACCAAAAAATTCACCGGGCGTTATTTTATCATCGGCCCGATCGCCAAGACCGGGTTCCTCGAACCATGGCAGAAACTCCGCCTCCAAAGCCTCACATCATTCATTAAAAAATCATTAAACGGCCAGGCGGACGAAATCGTTTTGGCGTTCAACCCAACGTCGCTTGGCGATTTCCAAGCGTCGCTCCTCACCAAAGAACTCTCGCCCCTCGCCAAAAAAATTAGCCGCCTGGGTCGCGGCTTGCCGACAGGCGGTGAAATCGAATTTGCTGACGACGAAACGCTCGGTTCGGCGCTTGAGCGGCGGAGTTGATCGCGCTCAACCCTATCTATGGTAAAGCCCCTGGCATAAAATCATGCCGGGGGCTTGTTGCTCCTCGCTTGCTTGTCTTCTGCGGGAACTGACGGCTCAGGCGTCTGCGTTTTGGCAATCTTGCTCCCGCAACGCTCAAGCAGCCGTTCAAGCTTTTTTTCCTCTTCTTTTCTTTCAACTCCCTTGTCTTCCCGTTCGGTTATCATGAATGCCTCCTTCATGACTGGCTGGACTTCTCACATCACTATACCCAAAAACCAAGCCGGAGTCTATCACTCGTGCCGCACTTCTACCCGTGCCGCACTTCGAGCACGTCGCCGTCTTGCACCACGTAATCCTTCCCTTCCACGCGCAGCCAGCCTTTCTGCTTTGCCGCGGCCCAACTGCCCGCCTCCAAGAGCTTTGCCGTCGACACCACTTCGAGCCGGATAAATTTCTTTTCAAAATCGGTGTGGATCACGCCGGCCGCCTGCGGCGCCTTGGTTCCTTGTTCGATGGTCCATGCGCGCGTTTCGTCTTCGCCCGTCGTAAAGAAACTGATGAGATTTAAAATTTTATACGCCTCGCGCACAAGTTCCGGAACGGATTCTGCGGCGGCAAGATTGATCACAAGATGATCCGCTCCCAATGATTTGATTTTTTCGATGAGCGCCGCCGGGACATCGCTCGGTTCGCCGTTCAAAAGATAAATCTGCCGCTTAAAGGTGAGCAGGTTCACATCGTTCAATCGGCCGGTTGTCGCAACATAATGGAAATAATCCCGCAGGAGATGCGGATCGGCAACCGGCAATTTCCCGGATTCGAGACGTGCCTTGATGCGGCCAATCAATTCCTTGTCTTGGATCGCTTCTTTCTTGCCCGTGCGCGCCTCGGCTTCGGCTTTTGAAAACCGTTTTTCGACAAGCTCGAGGTCTTTGAGAATCAATTCGGAATTGATGATTTCCAAATCGCGCATCGGGTCGACGGAGTTTTCAACGTGAATGATGTCGGCGTTTTGGAACACGCGGAGCACGATTGTAATCGCCTGCGTTTCTTTGATATGGCCGAGGAATTGGTTGCCGAGCCCCTCTCCTTTATTTGCGCCTTTGACGAGGCCGGCGATGTCGTAGAATTCCACGACGGCGGGAATCTTCTTTTTTGACTTGCTAAGCGCGTTCAATTGTTCCAAGCGCTCATCGGGCACCGAAACAATGCCCACGTTCGGATCAATCGTCGCAAAGGGATAATTTGCGATCGTAATGTCCTGCTTGGTGAGAATTTTAAAAAGCGTGGACTTGCCCACGTTCGGAAGACCGACGATGCCGATGGATAGAACTGAACGTGTCATTGGTATTACTTGGTTTATTTGATGCTTTGCTTGCCTCCGATCCGACAAAAACTGACGATAAGGGTGCACCGATCGGTATCCGTCCCGATATGAATATCTCTTCGTTATTCACAACCACCCTATTGACCAGTCCAACCACTATCGCTCGTTTTTGGGCAAAATTCAAGCGCGGAAGGAATGCCCGTGTCTTATCGACGAACTGGGAAACTTCGCCTTGAGTGATCGGCATAACGGTTTCTTCTGGTTCGCTCTGATTGTCTTTGAGGGCAACTATCTGTTTCTTGATGGGGATGGTCCGTGCATTCACGCCATCCGTGTATTCCTTCAGTTGCTCCATACTGATTACCCCCGCGCCATAAGCCCTCGTGTAACGATCACTTTCAGTTTTAAGCTTTTCGAGCTCAAGCTCTAAGGTTTTTATATCGCCAGCATTACCTTGCGCTTTATTCCCGCGTCGCTCTTTCCAGCGCTTCACTTCTCCCATTAAGAGCTCCGGCGACTGGAGTACCTCATTTAACTTTTCCCATACCAATTGATCAGCCATCGTCGCGCTAATTGGCCGCTCGGTGCATTTTGGCGGCAAAGGGAAACTGCGCACCCGTTCGGTACAGCGGTAATAGAGATTTTTGCCGCCATTCGGCCCTTCACCCGCCATCGTAGAACCGCAGGCGTGACGAACAAGACCGGAGAGCAGATAATCGTTTTTCCGGTTACGCGAAGACATCGCAAAATTCTTTTTCAGTTGTTCTTGGACGCGATTGAATAAATGCTCGTCGAGGAGCGCAGGGGTAGGAATTTTTATCCAATCCTCCTGCGGCTTGGATTTGCGGCTCGTTTTCTTGATCTTCTTATACCTCTCATGCTTGTAAGGATTTTCGGGTATCACCGCGTACGATGCTCCGTAGTGAGCTTCGCCAATGTAAGTCCTATTCCTCAAGAGCGTAGTCAGTGTGCTCGTGCTCCAGACCCCTCTC
>DATKNI010000035.1:0-5382 GCA_035541415.1 Minisyncoccota bacterium
GGGGTGCACCCCACCGACCTGATGGCGGCCAGTTATTTGTCCGACGAGGGGCCGATGACGGCGGGAGAGCTGGCAAAGGCCATCGGGCTCACGACCGGCGCCATGACGGCGGCCATCGACCGCCTTGAACGTGCCGGATTCGCCACGCGCGAAACGGATCCCCGCGACCGCAGGAAGGTGATCATCGTCCCCGTGAAGGTTCATCCCAAACTGCTTGCCATGCGGGTGGCTGCGGTGGAAAGGATCAAGAAGATCTTTTCCCACTACAACGACAAAGAGCTTTCACTCATGGTCGGTGCAATGAATGATATGCTGGCCGCGTTCGGAAAGGAGATCCCGAACCTCAAGAAAGAACTGGATAAGAATAAAAAACTATTGCGGAAATCATGAAGAAATTCATCTACATCGGGGTCGGGGTCGTCGTTGCCGTTGCGGGATATTTCATCTATCAGTCGAAGCAAACCCATTATTCCCTTGCGACCGTAACGCGCGGTCCCATCGTCCAGCAGGTGCTTGCAAGCGGAAATGTGCAATCGCCGACGACGATCAACCTTAATTTTCAGAATACGGGGGAGATGACCGCCCTCGATGTGAGCACGGGAGAAAATGTCGGCGCTGGCGAGGTGCTCGCAAGGCAAGATGCCACAGTGCTTGCGGCGCAGCTCCAAGAAGCGCAGGCAAGCGTCGCCGCGCAGACGGCAACATTGAACGAACTGGAAGCGGGAGCGACTCCGCAGACCGTCGCGGCCTCACAGGCCGCGCTTACGACGGCGGAACAGACGCTCGCCAATACGTATGCCGGAATACCCGGCATTCTTGCCGATGCGTATGCGAAAACGAACGATGGGGTGCGCAACCAGCTTGCGGCATTTTTCACGAGCCCGGAAAGCAGCAATCCGCAGCTCACGTTTTCCGCGAGCAACAGCCAGACGGCCAACGATACGCGAAACCTGCGCGTCGTCGCGGGCGCGAACCTGAACGCATGGACCGCCGAACTTGCGAGTACGACGAAGAGCTCTCCCGACGCGACGCTTGATGCGGCGCTTCAAACCGCAACAGGATATCTTTCGTCGGCGCAGAATCTCATGAACGACGCGCTCACGGTGCTGACCAATCAGGATGGATTATCTCCGGCAACCGTGACCGCATACACGACATCGGCGACGACGGGACTCAATGAAGTGAATGCCGCGATCGCAGAAGTGAATACCGCTGAAGCAAACATCGCTTCGGACGAGGCTGCCGTGGCGCAGGCACAGGCGCAACTGAACGTGACGACCGCGAGCTCGACGCCGCAGGCGATCGAGGCCCAGCAGGCGCTCGTCGCGCAGGCGCAGGCGAGCGCCGCCGCGATCCAGGCGCAGATAGCAGAGACCGTGCTTACCGCGCCCGCCGATGGCGTTGTCACCCAGACGAACGGATCGGTCGGCGCCACGGTGACCCCGGCCATAACGGTCGTATCGGTCATTCCGAACAGCGCGCTCGAGATCAAGCTGAACGTTTCGGAGGACAACATCGTGGGCGTGCAAGTGGGCCAACCGGCGCAGATATCGCTTGACGCGTTCCCTGATTCAACGACATGGACCGGAAAAGTGGTCGCCATCGATCCGGCGCAGACGACGATCGGCGGCGCGATCTATTATCAGACCACGGTGTTGTTCGACCAGCCCGACGCGAGGGTAAAGCCGGGCATGACCGCAAACGTGCTCATTCAAACGGGCGCTGCCACCAGCACGCTTTTGCTTCCCGCAAGCGCCATACAGACGAACGGCACAAGCACATTCGTGGAGCTGTACCAGAACGGAAAAGTATCTGATGAGAACGTGACGACGGGTCTTACGGGCCAGAATGGCATGATCGAGATCACTTCCGGCGTAAGCGAAGGGCAGCAAGTCGTAACAGGCGATTAAAAGCATGGACGACTGGAAGACCTCATTCTTCATCGCGTACAAGTCGATCATGCGGGGCAACAAATCCATGCTTGCGCTCATGATCTTTATTCTGGCGCTCAGCTTCCTGAACATGATGTTCATTTCCGGCGTGATGTCCGGCATCTGGAGCAGCGAGCAGGGCCTCGTCATCAATCTTCTCACTGCCGACGTCACCGTGACCCCGCAACAGCAGCCAACCCTCAAGCAGTTTATCGATAACGAGCAGGAACTTCGGGCGCGGATCCAGACGATCCCCGGCGTCGTCGCAACAGTACGCCATTATCTGCTCGCCGGATCTCTTTCGTTTGACAAGGACAAGAACGGGCAATACAAAAGCATCTCCGGCGTGATCACCGGCATCGATCCGTCGCAGGATGCGAGCGTTTTCGTGGAGCAGCCGCTCCTCGAGGGCCAGGAGCTTTCTCCCGACGATACGGACCAGATCGTTCTGAGCTCCGCCATCGCCGGCGGGTATGGCAGCATCGAGCGCTCGAATACCGATCTTGGCGGCGCACGGGTCGGCGATAAGATCCAGGTCACGTACTCGAACGGCGTCCAGCGCATCTATACGGTGAAAGGTATCTATAACGATGTCGGCGGGATGAATGAGACCTTTATCACCGCGAAAGAGGCCGAATCGGTGCTCGGCGTTTCCGATTCGGCGTCGCAGATCCTCGTGAAGACGGATCTCGCAAAAGCGCCGGTCGCGTACTATCAGGACAGGATACAGGCGATGGCGCCGAACCTCGTCGTGCAAAATTACACGAGCCTGCTCGGTTCCGTGGCGTCGTTCGGTAAGGCGCTCAACGTCATCTCCGGTATCGTGGGCGCGATCAGCGTCGCGGTCGCCGCGATCACGATCTTCGTCCTTATTTATGTGAATGCCATCAATAAGCGGCGGCAGATCGGCATCCTGAAAGCGATCGGCATCAAACGGCACATCATCGTGAACGCATATGTCCTGCAGTCGCTTTTCTACACATTTTGCGGATTGGCCATCGGCGCTATCGCCGTCTTCGGGTTGCTTGTGCCTGCGCTCATAGCGTGGCCCATCCCCATACTCGCGCCGCTCATGTATCTGACGCTCTCTTTCTCCGCGCTCGGCGTTTCGATCAGCATCGTGGCGTTCGCTGTCGCGGGATATCTCGCCGGAAGGATTCCCGCTCTCATGGTGGCGAAGGAAGATATATTAACGGCAATATGGGGATAACGACATGATCAAGGCCGAGAATCTCAAAAAAATATATCCGGGGAAAATTCCTACGCCCGCGCTCAAGGGCGTCACCTTCGAGGTGCAAAGGGGAGAATTCTGGATGCTTACCGGACGGAGCGGTGCGGGGAAGTCGACCTTACTTCACCAACTTGGCCTGCTTGACCGGCCGACCGAAGGCGCGCTTTACCTGAACGACGTCGACGTCACGAAACTGGACGAATTGCAGCGGACCGAATTCCGCTTGCGGAATCTCGGGTACGTGTTCCAGGAATATGCGCTCATCATCGAGCTCACCGCGTTGGAAAATGTCTATCTGCCGGACATGGCGGCGGGCACGTTGCCGGAGCATTACCGAAAACACGCGGCGGAACTCCTGACGCTCGTGGGATTGGGCGACCGCGTCGACCACTATCCGAACGAACTGTCGGGAGGCGAGCAGCAGCGCGTCGCGATCGCGCGATCGCTGATCAACAACCCGAAAATACTTTTTGCCGACGAGCCAACAGCAAACCTTGATTCGCAATCGGCAAAGACGGTGCTCGAACTGTTTGCGAAGTTGAACAAAGAGCTTGGGCAGACGATCATCCTGGTATCGCACGAACCCGAAGAGGTCCGCACGTACGTGGACAAGATCATATGGATGAATGACGGGCTGATAGAAAAGATTGAATCCCGGATGTGATTGCCTGAGCGAATGCCGTCGCCCCTGCTATCGCATTCGACTCGAAAGCGGCGACGCATTAAAAAGTGGTAAGATTGACCTATGAGCGATGATCCCGACAAGCTCGCCGATTTCGACAACCCTCTCGTAAAGGAAAAGGCAACGCAGTTGACTGAAGGCGCTCATGATACGGGAGAAAAACTGCAAAGGCTGTTCCTTTACGTAAGGGATGGTATTAAGTTCGGCTTTCCATTGAAGGGCGACTTCGTGAAAGCATCGGAAACGATTGAGAGCGGCATCGGCCAGTGCAACACTAAAACAACGCTTTTCCTCGCGCTGTGCAAGGCAGCCGGTATCCCGTCGAGGATCCACTTTTCCCTCATCCGGAAGGATATTCAAAAGGGAATTTTCACCGGTATCGGCTACGCCCTCCTGCCGCCATTGATATCCCATAGCTGGCTGGAGGTCGAGATCGACGGGCAATGGCAGAAAGTCGATGCGTATATCAATGACGATGCGTTTTATAAAAACGGACTGGCATTGTTGCGCCGGAAGGGATGGGACGCGGGATACTCGATTTCCCGTCACGGGCAGTTCATGCAAATGGGTGCGGTCGTGGGCGACCACGGCACATGGGATGATCCAATCGACTACTATCGCACCGATAAGTATGTGAACAGGCCATCCGGCCTCAGGCCTCTGATCTATAAAATCGTTATTGGAGGGATCAATAAGAGGGTAGAGAGGATAAGGAACGGGTAACAGCAAAGGGCTAAGTACGCTTCAAAATTATTTTCTTCGCAATAATAAAAAAGCCAGAATCCGGCGACGACGAATATGGCGATCGCAATTTCTGCATAAATGCATTGCCGCTTTTTAAATGTGTAAAGGATTTCATAGGGGAGCGTTCTTGTGGGGTGGCACGATTGCTGCTGCATCTTTTTTAATACAACTTTCACAGACGCCATAAAATTCCAGAGTGTGTTTTCTGATTTCTGAAAAATGTTTCGAGTTTCGCATGACTTTTTCTCGGATTTCTTCCACGTTGCAACGCTCTACATCTAGGACTTTGTTTGACATAGGGTTCGGTAAATCCAACTACCTGATTAACGGCCTAGTTTCTTACACTCCCTACAAATCCCGAAAAGTTCGAGCGAATGCTGGGTAATTTCGTCAAACTGCTTACTATTTTTCAATACCTTCTTTACAATCAACTCGAAATTGCATCCGGTAAAATTTTCTATTTTTTGGCAGCGAATACAAATAAGGTGATGATGGTCATGTCTATCGGCAATCTCAAAGTAGGCGTGAGTTTGTAAAAAATCAATTTGTCGAACTAGACCGCCGTCCCTCAAGGCATTGAGGATGCGGTATATCGTTGCTTGATCAATCTGCTTTCCTTTTAACCTTTTTCTGATCTCTTGGACGTTGAGGGGCCGATCGGCGGCGTGAAGAATTGATAAAACCCGAAGGCGGCGCGGGGTCGCTTTTGAACCCATGCTGTGGAGTTGTTCCTTCATGCTTTGCCCTTCTTTTCTCATATCAACCATTATATACAACATCATATACATTTGCAA
>DATKNI010000036.1:0-47274 GCA_035541415.1 Minisyncoccota bacterium
TTGTTGGAGCGCGTTATTTTTCTCCGGCTTTCTGATAAAATAGAAAGGTAATGTCGCTCAAAAAGATTTTATCCGTCATCGCGCTCGTCGATCTTGTCCTCGCCTTGATCGCATACTTTGTGGTCTTCTATAACACGCCCGGGACGTATGTGGTCGCCAACTCCCCGCTTCCCACGACGAGCACCGTTCTTTCCACATCGACTGCGGCGACGGCATCCGGCACGGCACCATCGAGCATCCCGACGAGCACGATCTCGATCGGCAGCGGATCAGGCACGGCATACGACACGGAATTCACGCCGCCCTATCCTTTGAATTGGCAGGAAAGCGGCGCGACGATCTCCGTCATGGGCGCAGCGCTCCAAGGGAACCAACTGACGCTCAAACTCGCCGTCGCAATGGGTAACGCCATGGCCTGCATCCCGCTCAACCTCCGAATGCTCGTGGACGAAGAAGGCAATCTCGCCGCGCCGCTCACGCCGCAATTCACGTTCCCCGAAACCGATTCCTGCAACGGCTCGCCGGGCGCAACCTATACCGACCAGCAAGTCGTCTTTGGCGTTGATCCGACGGCGATGCCTTTTTTCTTCACGACCGGCGGCGCATCGAATATTTATTTTGAAGTCACGACCAGTTCGAACAACGGCCTCGCCGTATTCCAGCCGAGCGCGAACGGGCAGTAATTCGGCAGCTTGAAATATCGCTCGCTTTTGATACACTAGTAGACGTTAGTTTAATATTCCGCGATAGCTCAATGGTAGAGCGGCGCCCTGTTAAGGCGATGGTTCCAGGTTCGAGTCCTGGTCGCGGAGCAAAAAACGGGCATCGCCATTTTTTGGCAATGCCCATATTCGAAAAATCAACCAAGACTATGTGCGAGACGCTTGCGTTCGGCTTCTCGCTCTCGTATCCATTTGGCTTCACTCTCGTTACGGAGCGACTTCACAACCCCAGACTGGCACCGCCTATCAAATCCCTTTATCGCTCACGCCGGGAAAATACGAGATTGCAATTGAAAATTGCCTCGGAAAGGGATGTGTCGATTATCCCTTGGGATGGTTCACGGTTACCGTCGCAAATTCATCTTCAGTGCCGACCATAAAATCCATCCATCCTCAAGTTATTTCATGGAGCAACGCAGCCGGTTCAGTTCTCACAATATCTGGCACAAATTTTTCTTCGTCTGGAAATTATATAAGTATTTCCGGGGTCAACCCGGATTACGATGTCGTGCCCAATTATTATGCGTATGCGGCATCGCTTAGTTCAACCGACACCAAAACTATATCATTGCAGATATCCACTGACACCATGTCGGAATTGGAATCAGGAGGAGTAAATTCATTTGCCGTGACCGTATCCAATTCGATGGGAACGAGCAACAGCGTTATAGTCAAATTACAATAAAGCTATTCTGTTCCTATAGCTCAGACCGTCCCAATCCGGAGGCGCGATTTATGTTCTGTGGTTTATTAGGTCTTAATGTTGCATACATAGGCGTACAGGCGTATACTAGATATGGCGCTTGGAGGGCTTGGCCCTATCACGGTCAATGTTTTCCAAACCGTAACCAAGTGCCGTCAAAGGGCACCGCGAGAGCGGCGCTTTTTGTTTTTAGTCCTCACTCGGCTTCCCATTGTGAAGCAATCTCTTACCTGTAATTTTATCCATCTTCCAGAACGGAATGATGCTCCAAAAATACTTCGGTCCATTTTCGACTTGTTTCACGATAATTCTTACCCGCACATCTCTAACAACTGCCACAAATTCAAAATAGGTTGCCGTTCGCATGACGATTTCCCAGCGATTGTGGGTTTTCTCACGCTCAAAACCTTTCCGCATCGAAATACCCTGTAAGGTATGGGAGGATTGGATGATCTTAGGAGCTAAAGATATCAACCTAAAACGAATATATTGATCGCGATGCGATCGAGCTTGCCGTATCGCCTTAAACTTAATATGCTCAATCCCCTTCGCGTTAAAAATGACTTTTTCTTGGAGGTAGGGACACCATACCTCTCCGATGGTTTTATAAAAACTCTCAGCCTCATCTCGCGCCTTTTCAAATTTTACCTCATCAACATCATTCATGCCTAATGACCATAGGGCATGCCGCAATGGATTTCAATCCAAAACTACAGTGAATAGGACGACGAGCTTCTACTTTCCTATCACATAGCGGTTCGAACATCCTCCACCCGCCGGAGCAAAAGTTGACGACATTGAGAGAATTGCGCATTATATCTGCAGCGCGAGTAGTACTCGCGACTTCACGCACAAGGAAGCTAATTCAGCAATCGAAAGGAATCCCGTGGACGAATACGATAGCGGCGACTGTCTTCCTCCGCGAAAGCGATTAAGAGCTAGTACGATGATCTGGGTCGGGATGGGAATTCTTGCAGTTGTCATCCTTGCCATACTAGATTTCCTCGGAACCGCTCCGCGGTAGTCGGTGAGAACAGCAAACCACAGGCAGAAATGTTCTGTGGTTTTTTATTCCATTGGGATTTTAGCCCCCACCCGCCGGAGCTGATTATATCTGACGACGAGGTGGTCGTCATTTTCCTCGTTGTCCCTCCTTATAAATCATCTCATCCATGTAAAACGGCGTTGACGTGCGTCCAACTCGTGATAATCTGCAATATAGCTGTTTAGGAGGATGCTATGTCTGGACCCAAATCTGAAACGCACGAAGAAACGAATATCATCGAGCGAGAGTTCACTGGGGGTTCGCATCATCGAACCACCATCAGCGGAGACGAAGGCAGCGTCTCGAGAACGGGCAACACTGCCGAAGAAGCAGAAGCAAATGCAAGTGAGGCCTGGGACAATCTGACGGGAGATGAAGACGACTGACCGGTGACGATTGAGGCATAATCTTCCAATACCCGCCCGGCAAAATCAATTTGCCAAGGCGGGCTTTTTATTTTGATCAGGTAGCAATATGAAAAGGGCCAGGATATTGCTCCTGGCCCCGTCAATCAGCCTCATTCAACTCGCGCCATTGGCGCAAGCGATGACTGGGAAAACAGCGGCGCAATCGGACGGGCGAGGACGTTGACGGATCTCAAAACGCCAAGCGTCACGTTGGTGGTTGCAATCATACGCGAGTGGCTCTTGGCCACCATATCCGTCACCGGGCGGGTAACGCCGTCGGGACAATGATAGAACACGCGGTCGTGCCAATGGACGCGCCCCGCGAGTTCCGGATAATCCGCGGTAATCGTTTCGGCGTTTGTGGTGTAACGGACCACGAGAGGCTCGCGGTATTGGGGCATGAGGACGATCCGGCTCTTTTTTTCTTTTCTGATTTCGGAAGCAAAGTCGTCGAATGTTTCCGCATTGGTAACATTGATCGCGCCGTTCGGTTCAAACCCGTGCCGATCCCCTCCCGCCACGAGCGGCAGGCCAAAATCGTTCGCAATCGCGAAAACGCGCTGGTTCACCGACCACGGCTGCAGGCCATTGATCTCGAGGGCGTGGACATAGCTCCCGTAGGTTCTCAAAAAATCGTACACGAGCGACGCGTGAATCTCCCGGCCGATTCTTCCCTGGTCCACAAGCGGATGATTGAGCACGATAAGCGAGTTCGGAAGCGAATCAATTTCTGCGAGCGCGTGCCGCAACGCCGCGGCGTCGCCGGGATTCGCGGTCACATTCTTCACCATCGCCAGATAATTGCTTGCTTCGGCTTTGGGAAGATGATGGACGCCAACGTGGAAAATCGCCGACTCATACGGCACGGTCCACTCGAGCGAGACGATGTCATCGCATCCGGCTATTTCATCGTGATCGGTGATCGAGACAAGCGCCTGCATGCCGTGCCGGGCGATCTGCTCGGTTTCAAGCGCATACGCCGCCTCGGGCGAGACCGGCGAGGTCCAATATCCGCGGTCATAATCGAGCGGCGTCTTCCATTTTTTCAAAAAGGACGCCTCAAGACGCCGCAAGAGGCCCGTTAAAATGCGCGACCGCGCGAAAGTGCCGGGAAGAAATCCAAGTCCCTCTTTGGAATTCCACGTGTGTCCATGAAGCGACACGCCTGTTGCAAGGCGCCAATCGTCGCGATCATCCCATGCAGAATGGAATGTCGTCTCCGCGGTATCCCGCTTAAGAGCCATATTTCTCTATTATACAAAATCACCCTGCGCGGCGGATCATCCCCGGAACCACCGGCTGAACTGACGGAACAGGCTTTCCGATTCTCGAGCGCCAATCAGGCGCTTGATCTCGGGAATCTTGAGCGTGGCGGCACGGTACCCATGCGCGGCAATCTCGCGCCCCTTTTGAAAGTCCGACGACGTGTACTCGTCGAGGCGCGGAACGATCATGATGTCGCCGTCGCCCGGCGGAACATCGTATCGGGACATAATCCGAATCGATTTTTCCATCACGTCCAGCATATTTTTTGGCATTTCGTGCGACATCCAATGCGTGAGGTTGACGCCGATGCGGATGTCGGCGCCCATTTCGGCGAGTCCCGACATCGGGACATTTTCCACGATCCCGCCGTCAACAAAACATTTATCCCCGATCATGACTGGCGTAAAAATAATGGGGATGGCCGCGCTTGCGCGCACCGCCGCAAAAACGCTCCCGCTGCGGAAGACAACTTTCTCTCCGTTTCCGACGTCGGTCGCAACGATGGCGAGCGGCATATCGGCTTTCTCGATGCGGCGATCGCCGCCCAAAACATCCTCGAGAACGTTTGCCAGCGCCTCGTTTGAAATGATGCCGAGCTTTGACGGCAGGAATTTTGAAATAGCCCGCCAGTTTAACTGTTCCGCGGCGGACTGCATTTTTTCTATGGAGACGCCGAAGGCGTAGCATGCCGCGACGACCGCTCCGGCGCTCGTGCCCGCGATGCAATCAATGGGAATGCCGTGGTCGGCAAAACTTTGCAGGACGCCGAGATGCGCATTGCCGAGAGCAGAACCGCCTCCAAGCGCCAGTCCGATTTTCTTGGCCATGCATTCATTATAATCCAGAATGATTGACAGAGCCTCTCTTTATTGGTAACTAAAAAGTAGTAGGAGGTCCGCTATGGGACATGTGATGAAGGCTCCTATGGACGGCCTGGTCGAAAAATTCATTGCATTTACCAAGGTCAGGGCCTATTTCCTCTGGAAAGAACGGGTGGAAAAAGGCCTGCCCGGAACGCCGCTCGGCGACTGGCTTGCGGCGCGCAAGTATATCCGGGAAACATTTCCCTGGCTCGACGATCATCCTGATGGGAATTTTATTCTCAAACCTATGCTCTACGAGCCCGACATCGACGCGGCGCTCTGTTCGGTCTGCGGACACTGCCTCAATCAAGGCGAGCTCTTGAAAGGGAGTGTGCAATGCGACTGTTGCGGCGCCATCATTGGACTCTATCGGGATTTACCCCGAAATAACCTTGCCCATCCTTAGCTATGAGGATGGGCGCTTTTTATTGACTAATGATATTTTCCATGATAAAATATCTCTTGGAAATATTGATTTAAAAATACGAAAGGAGAAGGTCGTGACCTGGACAATAATTCTTTGGTGGACGCTCATTGCGTTTGGTATCGTTGCTTGTCTGTCGGGCATCAAACTCATCGCTCATATCTACGTCCGCCATCAGAATTTGCGGATCAAGAGCATCCTGCACGTCAACCTGTTTGAATGTGCCTCGTGCGAAACTCCCGATGAATATTGGGCGATGATACGCAGACAGTATAAAGAGCACGATCAGCTACTCCGACGACGGGTGCTGCGTTTTGCCGTCGAGTCGCTCCCGCCTCTCGATGAAACACAGTTCAGAGATGCATGTTCCGGACTGGAAAAGGTGATCATGCGTCCGCGAACCTTGATCACGATTTACGAACGGAAAGATTTGAAAGTGTCCATATTCTGGCCCATCGTCAGAAAGGTCGTCACCGATCGCACGATTTTGATTGTGGCGCCGGATATGCTGTCCCTTTCATACAACATCTCCAACCCACCCGAGGCGCTCGTTGCGGACATAAAAGACATGTTCGAAGCGAGGGTTAGCATCTCCAATCTCGATTGGGACGCTAAACTATCGTGAGAACCGTCCGCGCCGAACGCGGGCGCCATGCATCGCCGTTCCTAACGGAGCGGCGATTTTTTATTCTCTGCTCTTCCCGCCGGTGCGATATAAGTACATGATGACGAGCGACATGCAGAGGTGCCACACGGGGAAAATAAACTGCGGGATGAAGCCGAAAATTTCGAACGTGATGATAATGATGCTGCCCACCGTTCCCGCCGTGATCGCAAAGAGGAACATGCCGCGGATCATGTCGAATGGGAAAAAGAAAATGCGGATGCCCAAGGAAAGCCCGAGCGCCCAGATGCATCCGCCCACAAAGCACGCGACGTACACGGCGGATAGGGCATTCTCGGAACTGTACGCGGCAAAGCTCACAAAGCCATTCATGCCGAGCAGCCATTGCGCCTCAAGGACCGCCGCATAATATGCCGCAACCGAAACGACGATGAATCCAACGAGTTTCCAAACGATCGGTTCTTTCAAAACAGCCGGGCCGAACGTTCCGAATGCTCGTTTTGAAAACACGACGGCGAGCGTCGCCCCGAAAATCAATCCGGGGGCGTACACCCATGATCCCGGCCAATACGTCACGATCGCACTTGTCAAAAGTCCGGAAGCGAATCCCCATACCAGAAACCGAGAATTGTTCATGCGGGTGGTGCGAGTGGTTTGTTGTAATGCGCGGCTTGGTGCAGTCGATCGGGATCTATTTGTTATTAGTATAGCAGTATTGGCTTTGCTCCAATCGTCACGGTGCCGCCGCTCACCGTGCAGGCGCTCCCGTCAACCGTCGAGCAGTTCTTGAACCCGTCGGCAGAAACGGTTGCCGGCGTGTCCGCGGAGTTCCATTTAATTTCTTCCGATACGCCTGCGGACGATGTGAGTGAGCACGTGTAATACGAACCGGATACCGGGCACGGATTTGATTTGGCAAACGACGATCCGACGAGCCATGATTCCACGGTGCCATAGGCTTGGCCGGATTCGAGCTCGATGTTTGGATGCTCATTTAGCGAGCCGAATGAGTCGCCTTGATTTCCCCACTGGTACCAATAGTAGCGGGTAACCCCGTTTGCGGCGACGAGAATATACGACCGCGAGACGAAAGCTGCCATGTTATCCAAACACGTTTGCGAAAATGGCGGGACGTCGCTCGCGGGGCAGCCCGTGATGATGCTGTTCCGGCCCCAGCTCGATTCCGTGTCGATAAGCGGCAAGGATCCAGCGCCGCTCTGCTGCATTGCGGCGAACATCTTGGAGATGAGCGAGACAATGCCTTCTGGATCGGGACTGCCGAGATAGGTATGGAACGTGACGCCGTCCGCAACTGAAGCGCCGGAGATCGTCGAGCCGTTCACAACGATAGTTGTCGTGAGATAATATTTCATGCCGTCCTGCGGATTCGTGGTTGTGTAGATATTTTTGGTAAGGAGCGCATTCTTGCAGTTGCAGGTATCCGGCGTGAGAACGACGGCGCTCGGATCGAACTGCTTGATGATCGTGCGCGCGTCATACGCCATGCGCACGAGCTGCTCAGCCGTGCTGACCCAGAACTGCTTGTTATTTACTTCGTTCCAAACCTCAAAATATTTGATGTGCTCGCCGGTCTGATTGAGGTGCTGCATGAGCGCCGTCACAAAATCCTTAAAATGCTGGTCGGTCCCCGTGCCGTCTGCCGCAACGTCGCTTGGCGCATCGCATTCGCCGCCGGTTTTGACCGGCGCCGGCGTCGGTTCGGCGCACGAGGTATCACCCGGGTTCGAACTCGCCCAGTTTGGATCGCCGCCGAAGGTATAAAGCACGGTCTGCCCGTTCGCCGCGGCTTGATTCACCAATCCGTCGAACGTTGCCCATTTATAGGTGCCTTCAGAAGGTTCAATCTGATCCCACCGCGTGGCCGTATCCCACATCCGCAGCGAACCAAACGGAACCGGCACCGGTTGCGCGGTCGGCGGCCACGGCGTCGCCATGTCGTGCACGTTCAGGCTGAAGAAGTCGGCTTGGATTCCTGGACCGCTACTCGCGCTCTTCACCGTGAGTACGAGCGTCTTTGAATCCATCCCTGCGGAATTCGTCGCGCTGATCGTTATATTCGATGTCTGGGCTGCCGAAGGCGTCCCCGAAATAGTGGCGGTATTGGCATCGAACGAGAGTCCTGCCGGCAAACCTTGCGCCGCATAGGTGCAACCCGACGAGCAATTGGTCGCCGTGATGGTGTAGGTGAACGGACTTCCCACCACGCCCGATGCCGTGAGCGCGCTCGTGATGGCCGGCGGCTGGACGGAGGTCACGCCGCATACCGCGATGCATGATGAAAGCGTGGAGAACGATCCGCCGGACCCGGCAGCCGAACAGCTGTTATTTACGCAGTTATACGTCTGCGGAGGAGGCGGGCCAGAACCGCCGCTCGCGCCGTGATACAAAAATTCGATGCAATAATATGGCTCATCGCACGAGGAAAGCCCTTGCGCGTTGTAGTTCAGAAAATCCGATGGCGGCACATAATTTTTGAAAACATCCGTGCTCGAACTCTCAAGTTTTGCGGCGATCAAATATGATGTGCCGCTCGCGTTCACGCCGTAATAATACGTTGCGCCGGAATTTGCAAATGGATCGTTCGGCACCGAATTGACATTGATGGCCCGCGATCCCGTGAGCGCGGCAGTGAGTGCGCTCCAGGTATACGCGCCGCTCGGCCCGCCAGCGCAATTTGCCTGGCCGGGATAGAATCCGCATAGCGCGAAATACACTTCGAGGTCGGTTGAAACCTGGGTCAGATCCGTAACGCGCCGCTCGTCGCGCGAACCTGTTTGCGGCTTTGAGAGGCCGACGAGGACAATGCCCGAAAGCACCGCAATGATGGCGACGACCACAAGAATCTCAACGAGAGAAAATCCTCTTTTCACTGTTTTATTGTACTATGCCCCGACGCGCGGAACCAGGGAGTAAACGGCGATGCGGCATAGAACTGCATCATGAGCGAAGCGACCTTCGGCACGCCGTTCGCGATATTCGGATGCGTATAGTCGGCGGTGTTGTAATCAGAAGGAATCCACGCGAGGCCGTCGCTCCGGGGCGAATTCCCGTCGGCCCAGAAATAGGGACCCCATGCGATCCACGGCGCAACGGCATAACTCAAATCCCCTGCAACGGGATCAATCGGAGCTCCGGCAATCTGATCAATCTGTGCGGCGACGAGCCACTTGTTTGCAAATCCATATTCATAGGCAAACGGTTCGGGATTCAAATTTGTGGTTGCGTAGCCGGCGTAGATGCGGGTGTGTACGAACATCTGCTTCACATTAGGGAACTGCATCTTTGCAAAACGCGCAATGTTCCCCACCTCGCGCTCATAGATGCAGGCGTCGATCGCCGAATTGGCCGTGCATTGCGTGCTCGACGCCAGGGAATATTTCGGTTGCGGATCGGCGTCTTTAAAGAGAATCACCTGCACCTGTTTCGCCGATAAACCTTCGGACGACAGGATCTGCACGCACGCGGCATAGTTGCCCTTGCTGTCATCAAGCCATTTTGCCGCGACTTGCGAGCCTTGCGCGCAATCAACGATCACGAGATTTGTATGGTTTACGGTTGGGTCGTGCTCAGTCTGGTAGATAAAACTTCCCGGATTGCAATCCTGATTCGTCCGCGGAAGCATATTACAAAGCTCAATCGTCCAATTTGACATCCCGATGCCCACCACGACGATTTTCCCCGCGGGCGACGGATTGCCATTCACGTCAAGCGGCTGGATTTCGCTTGCAAACCGCATCCCATCCGCAGCATGAGCCGCCGGCATGGTGTTCGTGCCGTCGTACAAAAATCCGTCGAAAGCGCCCAAATATTTCTCGCCCGGAGCAAAATCGGTGAGCGGCACGAGATTGGGAATGCTCGAACTGCTCGCGAGGAGCGTCGCCGGATGCACGCCGGCCGTCCGCGCATAGTGCCGCACCGCGACAAATGCCGCAATGCCCAGGATCACGACTCCCGCCGCGATGAGAATATATTTTTTCATGGAAACGCCAACTATACCTTTAACTATACCAAACGAGCGCCGCTCGCCTCGCCTTCAAACATCATTTTCTGCTATCATCTTTCCATGGAATTTTCTTATGCCTACCACCTTCCCGAGGAATATATCGCCAAGCGACCGGCGACGCCACGCGATTCGTCAAAGCTTTTTGTTTTTGATACGGCGCGCGACGAAATTACGCTCGATCGGTTCTCAAATCTTGGCGAATACATTCCTCCCCATTCGCTTCTTGTTTTGAATAACACGAAGGTCGTTCCGGCGCGCACGATCCTCAAAAAAGAAACGGGCGGCAAGGTGGAAGTCCTCTTTTTGGTGAACGAGTGGCGCAACGGCGGCGCGATTCCGGCCATCGTCGATCGCAAGATTACGGTTGGCGCAACGGTATCGCTCACCACCAATAAAACATTTACGGTGACGAAACAGAACGAAAATATTTTTTATTTGAAGCCCAACTTCCCTGCCGCGCAGCTCTTTGCCGCACTCCGGAAAAGAGGCGCCATGCCAATCCCGAAATACATAAAAGATTCGCGGATGAGCGAAGCGGACCTCCGCAGGCGGTATCAGAGCGTGTTCGCAAGCGCATCGGCCTCGGTTGCGGCGCCGACGGCGTCGCTCCACCTCACGGATCGGCTCCTCGCAAAGCTTGCACAGCGCGGCGTGCGGCAAACGTTCATCACCCTCGACGTTGGTCTCGGCACCTTCGCTCCCGTGAAAGATGAAAATATTATGAAAAATAAATTGCATGAGGAATTTTTGAATATCCCTCGCAACGCCGCGGCGCTCATTCGAAGCTGCAAAAAAGACCACAACCCCATCGTCGCCGTCGGGACGACCGTCGTTCGCGCGCTCGAGTCGCAAGCTTCAGCCATCATGAAGGCGCGCGGACCAATCTCGGGCACAACGGACATTTTCATCCATCCTCCCTATCGATTCGCAATCGTTGACGCGATGATCACCAACTTCCACCTGCCCGAATCCTCGCTCATGATGCTCGTCCAGGCATTCATTGCCCAGAAGGGATCCTCAAAGAGATTGACGGAGCTGTACGAATTTGCCATGAAACATGTGTTTCGCTTTTATTCATTCGGCGATGCCATGCTCATAACCTAGCAAATCTCGACGCAAGAAGCCGACCCGGCCCATGTGGATAAGGATCTCTAATAGCATGAAAAGCTGATATAATAAGGGAAAGATCCTCCCATGTGGAAATACCTCGCAATCATCCTTATCGCTCTTGTTCTCGTCGTGGCGATTTTTAAGTTTTCGCTTATCACGAACGACTCGCAAAGCTATTGCGCCTTTGGGCCGTTTGCGAAACATTGCCACGAGAATGTTTCATATGACGATCTGTACCAAACTTTGCGGGGCATTACGCGCGCCGTGACGCCGAATATCGCGGTCATGGCCTTTCTTTTTGTAGCCATTACACTTTTTGGAACAGTGAAGCAAGCTGCCACGTCTCCGCTTGTCGTCCGATTCGTCGTCCGGCAAGCGCCGCTTAATCTTGCGTCCGCAAAGAAAGATATTTCCCGCTGGATAGAGCTCCACGAAGGAGGAAGTCCGTCCAACCGCCGCTAGGTTGCGCTGAACCGTTTTGCGGTTCTTTTGCGCAACCGATATCGGCGGTTTTTGTTATTTCCTGAAAATTTGTTTGAGCAACGCCATGAAGCAACACCTCGGACAGAATCAAATCAAAACGATTCCAAAAATCAGAAGGGATAAATTTATTATCTTTTGTATTGTCGCGTATGCGATGTACCTTGGCTTTGCGTTCGTGTTCAATGCTCACGCCGACCCGCCGTCCAGTCCATTTGCTCCGGGAGCGACGCTCGATCCCGGTTGTTCGCCGACCAGCACGAACTGCACGGTTAACCCGCCGCTGTTTAGCTCGACGACACTTCCCATCGGTGGGCTTCTTTTTGTAAACGACGCGAGCGGCACGATTACGGCAAACACATCGAGCCTTTACTGGAACAGCGCATCATCAACGCTCCTCGTGAACGGGACACTTTTGACCTCCGGCATCGCGCTTTCTTCTCTCACCTCTTCCATTCTGGTGACGGACGGCAATGGCAACGTGGGCGCGTTAAGCATCGGATCCGGACTCTCGCTTTCTTCCGGAACGCTTACCGCAACGGGAGGCGGCGGCGGAAGCGGGCCGCTCGCCATCACGACATCAAGCATCAGTCTCGTCGACGAACTCGATTCCACGACCACCCAAATCACCATAAAGAACACGACCGCGACCGGAACGCTCTATTCGTACACCCTGCCGGGAAACACGCTGGGGACAAATGGGGATTTCATCCGCATCAATATGTTCGGGTATATTTTTAATAATTCCGGATCAAATCGAACCGTGACGCTTCGATTGTTCTATGGAGGCAAACAGTTCTTTGCCGTGCCGTCGGGGAACATCGCGGCAAACGCCGCGACCTCCGGCTGGTCGGCGACCTTCTATATCGCAAATACGTCGTCATCCCAAGCCCAGGTCGGCGAATTCAACGCCCAAGCAAGCCCGGGAAGCGGGACGGTGAGCGTCACCTGGGGCGGAGGCGGCATTTCATCAGTTGATTCAACCGTCGACCAAAATGTGCAGGTCCAGGCAAGTTTAAGCACCGCGTCGACGACCGTGTGGCTGGCTGTGACGAGCGTAAAAACAGAACTGGTCACGGGCAACCAAGTCATCGTCACGAACGTGACTGGGACCGTGAGCGCGGTGACTGCCACAGGAACTGATTTTTATGTGCCGTATTTCACCGACACAACAACGCTTTCGGAAACGTCATCGATTTTTTATGCGAGCTCCACGGGATTCATCGGCATCGGCACCACGACGCCGTCGCAGATGCTTACCGTGAACGGCAAAATCAAAGCCGTCGGCGGATTCAACGGCCAATGTCTTTCGAGCGGCGGATTCAACGCCACATCTTCCGGTTCATGCAATATGGACGTCGCCGAAGTCTATCCAACATTCGAACCGACTGAGCCAGGCGACGTCGTAGCCATCCCGCCCTACGCGACCGGAACCGATATCGTTGCCATCGGCCGTTCGCACGGCACCGCGAATGAGACCGTCATCGGCGTCGTGTCAACAAATCCCGGTCTCGTCTTTAATAATGGAGAAACTTCAATCGCCGGCGAGAACGACGACCTCACCACGTCGACGCAAGCGGCCATCGCCCTGGTGGGCCGGGTGCCGGTAAAAATATCTTTGGAGAACGGGCCGATCGCTCCGGGCGATTCGCTTGCCGCATCCACGGATCTTCCCGGCGTTGCCGTAAAAGCGATCGGTCCCGGCCGCGTGATCGGCGAGGCGCTCCAGGCGTTTGACGAAGCGGATGCACATTCGAGCAATGCGAGCGGGACGCCCCAGATTTTAGTCTTCATTAATCCGCACTGGGATCCAGGAACTCCATCCTCTTCATTTTCCATCAATGCCTCGCTTTCACAATTCGTCCAGACTCTCCAAAGCGCCTTGGAGAATTTGGGCATCACCATCAATAACGGCATCGTCACAATAAAAAACCTCGTCGTTGAAAAACTTACTGCCGGCGAAGTGGACGCAGACAAAATCTGCCTGAGCGGCACGTGCGTCACCCAAGGCGAGTTGAGTGCGATGTTGGAAAACCATGTTGCAACCTCTTCCCCAGACACCGCCCCGGCGGCGGCTCCACCGGAAGATTCGACCACAACGATCAGCGCACCAGTCGCATCATCATCAATTCCGACGTCCACACCCGTATCTGATCTAACTCCGATCGAGACAACCTCGACAACCTCGACCGCCTCAACGACTCCCGCATCTGCTCCCGATCCTGATCTTTCAACGTCTCTCCCTCCACCTCCACCGCCGTCACCTCCGCCACCACCGCAGCAGCAACAACCTCCTCCGCCTTCTGAGACTTCGCCGTCTTCTTCTCCTTCTACGCCTCCGCCGCCGCCTCCGTCTTCTCCTTCTCCCTCTCCAAGCGACGCATCGTCAACAACAAATTAATTGCGGCGCGTCATCCGGCAAACTTGCTAAATTGCTCGTTATTGAGAAGAATGAAACTAGTAAGCTTTGCAATTACATTCGTACCTCTCCTTCACGTCTTCACATCATTCCATCAGAAAGGATGGCTGCATGCAGATTTGGACCGAAGAAGCGATTGACGCATACAATACGGAACTCGCCTGCTGCAGCCCTCGCGAACGAATCGCTTGGGTCCTCGACAGGTACAAGAAGCGGGTCTTGATCAACTGCGGGATCGGCGTCGGAAGCGTTGTCCTCATGAAGCTCATCGCCGACGCGGCCGCCAACATCAAGGTCGTTCCCGATATCGTCACCATTGATACCGGGATCCGGCTCGCGGGAACGCGGCGGCTCATCAAGAGCCTCCGGCACAAGTTCCGGCTTCCGATACAAGCCCTGCGGCCGTCTGCGGAGGATCTCGCGACCGTGAGACACCTTCCCAACCTCGCCATCTTCACCGGGCCTCAGGGCCTGGAAGAGCGGCTGCGGTGCTGCAACGTGCGGAAAGAAGCCCCGCTTCGGCGGAAGCTCAAACAGTATGACGCCTGGATGAACAGCCTCGTGCCCGACGGCGCAACCACCGACCGAACCACCGTTCCATTTGTCCAGATCGACGAAAAGCATGGCGGCATCCTTAAATTCAATCCGCTTGCCGACCACACCAAACAGGACTTCTGGGACTTCATCCGAAGCCATCGCCTTCCCTACCACCCGGCATTCGACCTGGGATTCGGCAGCGTCGGTTGCGGCGGATGCTGTACGAGTTCCGGCGAGGACCGCAATGGCCGATGGCCGTGGGAGAAAAATCGCAGCGGCGCAACGTGCTTTATTAATGACGTGCAGAAGAAGCCAATGGATACCGACAGCGCATGATGAATTGCATGCGCTGTTTTTTTTATGAAATGGCGTTACACGAGCGGCTCAGAGCTCGCCACCCAGCGGGCAAGCATATCGCCCGACATGGGCCGGGCAACGCGGAATCCCTGGACGCCGCTGCAGCCGAGTTCGCGAAGCAGGTTTAATTGCTCCTTTGTTTCCACGCCTTCTCCCACAACCTTGAGGTTGAGGTTCTGTCCGAGCGCGACGATCGTCTGAATGATGGCGCGGTCTTCTTTGCTCTTCAAACTGCGCCGCACAAATGATTGGTCGATTTTCAATTTATCCACGGAAAGATCTTTCAAATATCCGAGCGACGAATATCCCATGCCGAAATCGTCGATGGCAATCGTAATGCCAAGCTTGTGGAACGCCTTGAACCGGTCTTTCGCAAGGTCGATGTTTTCCATCGCAAGGCTTTCCACAATTTCAAATTCAAGCAGGGTCGGCGAAATTTCAAACTCATCGAGCATGCTGCGGAGCTTTTCCATAAAAGTGCGGTCGGTGAATTCCCGGGTTGAAAGGTTGACGGCGACGCGGATGCGCGAAACGCCCTGCCTCTGCCAGGTCCTCTGGCTCTGCAGGACGCCCCGCAGGGTGCTTTCGCCAAGCATGCGCATGATGCCGTGATCGTACGCGAGCGGTATGAAGTCGTGCGCTTCGATGAGTCCCTGCTCCGGATGCCGCCAACGGAGCAGGGCTTCGGCATTCATGATGCGGTTCGTCGAAAAATCAACAACCGGCTGGTAATAAATTTCCATCTGCTCCGAAGCGACCGCGTGCCGCAGCTCCTGCACCACCTGCATGCGCGACGACGCTTCGCGATTCATCATCGCCCGATAGAAACGAAAGTGATTGCGGCCCGCATGCTTGGCTTGGAGGAGCGCGACATCGGAATTCGCGACGAGCGTCGAGAGCTCGCGGCCATCGCGCGGGAACATGGCAACGCCCATGCTGGTCGAAAGGAAAAGGGTTTTTGATTCGATCGACATCGGAGATTCAAGAGCGGTCACGACGCGCTTCAAAATATTCGAAACATCGGTTTGCGATTTCACCTTATGAAGGACGACGAGAAATTCGTCGCCTCCGAGGCGCGCAAAAAGGCTTCCCGGCGGGAGCACTTCGTCAACGCGCCCGGCAAACTCCTTGAGCAGCATGTCGCCGACCTGATGGCCGTAGACGTCGTTGATCTGCTTGAAGCGATCGAGGTCGAAATAAACAACCGCCATTTTCTGATCGTCCCGGAATGCATTTTGGAAAACTTCGGCGAGCCGCTCCTCAAGCAATTTTCGGTTCGGCAATCCGGTCAGCGGATCATGAAGCGCCTGATGCCGGATGCGCTCCTCGATGATCTTGCGGTCGGCGATTTCGTTCTCCAATTCGCCGATCCGCTCGCGGATGACCTCGATCATCACCTGGATGCCGGTTGCGAGTTCGGCAAATTCCTCGTTGTCCTCAGGAATGGCAACGTCCTCGGAATACTCGCCGATGGAGGCCTTCGCGAAAATAGTGCGGAACGAATCGAGGCGTTCTTTTACGTACTTCTTATAGGAGTCGAGTGATTCTATTGCCATTCAATGGTGTAGCCATGGACCTTGCTCTCGATGATCCGGGGCGTGATCGCGCCCGTAAGCCCGCAGTATTCCATCCACGCCTGAAAGAGACCTTTGAAGTGATCGATGGGATAATCGGTGTTGCTCATCACGAGATAAACGGTTTTGGGACCCAATTCTTCGCTCGCAAATTTAACGCCCTGGAACACATGGGCGCCGAGATAACGCGCCCGGAGCAGGATAAGCCGATAATTATTTTTGAAAAACGGGAGGGTGAGCCGCCCGAGCGGCGTTTGTGAAAAATTTTTAAAATGGACTTTCCCCGCTTCGTACGCAATCCTGTCTTCCGGAATCGGATGGTCCGCGAGGATGCGAGTGGCGCATTCAATAAGCCGTGATTCGTCCTTGACGGGAATCGTGTCCGAGACTTTGAAGGCGAGTGATTTCCCGTAGCAGGCCTCGAGTGCGCGCACGCCTTCTTCTCCCTTTGCGCGAAAAACGGCTTGCACGTGGCTCTTCATAAAAATACCTTTTATCGATGGCTCGAGTGACATGCAGGTTTATCGTAGCACAACTCTGAAATTGAAAGGATTCAGATCTGAATCTTGTAATATCTTGTACACAGCCCATGGAACACGCTAGAATGAATGTTATGAACGAACAAAAGAATCAGGAGCGCAGAAGATTCCCGCGCATACCTTCGCGCTTGAACGAGCACGAAGTCGCAGCGATCAGAAAAATGAAACAGGACGATCCTGACATTACGCCGCAGGAGCTCGCCACCCGCTTCCGGGTTTCCATCAGCCATATGCGGAATATCCTGAACGGCCTCTCGTGGCGGCCGCGCGAAGACGGATCATCGGTGCAGGATGACCGCCGCCGGTACTCCCGCATCCCGTCCCGCCTCACGCCGGAAGAAGTTGAAACGATCCGCCGGCTCAAGCAGGAAAATCCCCGCCTCACGGCCCGCGAGCTCGCCGTTCGATTCAAAGTTTCCGCAACCCACATCTACGACATCTGGAAAGGAAGGACGTGGCGCAGCGGGAGCCAGCCTTAACCGCCGTTACGGCGGTTTTTGGTTGCGGAAATTTTTAAACCGGTGTACGATGTATCAGCAAGGTTAATAGAGAACGAGCTCCTGTCGTTCTTTTTATTTTCATGTTTTATTATCTTCTTCTCGCATTTGTTGCCGGCATGGTCGTCGGCATGATCATCCTCTGGAAAATTTCCAAAAAATTCTAGCCGCACTCACCGCGTCCCGCTTGCCGTACTGGTTGCCGGAGGCACGATGATGATCATCGTTTCCCCCGGTTTTTTATAATTGAACCGGGCGCGAAGCTCCTTCTCGAGATTTGCGGGGTTTGCGAGATACTGCGAGTCGGCCTGGAGGCTTGCGGCGTCAGCCTGAGCCTTGGTGAGGCGCGCTTCGATGTCGGTTAAATCGCCGCCAAGCCGGCTTTCCTGAACGGCAAAGCCGTAAACTTGGGCGCCGATCACGATGAGTAACATGAAAAGCAGGATGGCGCCGGTGATTTTGAGGCCATTCGACATGTTCTTATTCAAAGAATACGTCCGGACCCTGCAAAACGCAAAACGCTTAATTATTTTTTAAGGATTTCACGGAAGACTTCCGGCGAGATGTCGACGCGGGCCATGCTCTCGAGTTTTTCTTTGCCGCGCTGCTGCTTCTTCCAAAGCTTCATTTTGCGCGTGCGATCGCCGCCGTTCTTGCCAAAATCGCCAAGCTTTTTCTTGAGCGCCGGAATCGTTTCGCGGGCAATGATGCGGCCCTGCGATTTTGCCTGGATCGCCTGGGTGAATTGCTCCTTCGGCAAAAGCTCCTTTAACCGTTCAACCGTCTGCCGGCCTTCGCGTTCGAGATCTTTTTTGGGGACGATCCGCGTGAGCGCCGGAACGACTTCCTCGACAACGAGGATTTCGAGCTTCTCGACTTCCGCTTCGCGCTCCCCTTCGAGTTCATATGTAAACGAGGCGTATCCCTGCGATGCGGATTTCAAACGGTCGTCGAAGTCGCGGATGAGTTCGCGGAGCGGCATCTTGGCTTCGATGAGCAGATTTTCGCCAAAGTTCTTCACTTCGGCCACTTCAATGTCGAACACGTTCTGCAAATTGACGACGGCGCTCAGATAATTCTGCGGGGTGAGCATTTCGAGGTTCACGATCGGCTCCCAGACTTTTTCCGGCTTGTCAGGAAAATCCTGCGGCTGTTTGATCACGAACTGCTGCCCTTTTTCCTGCACCCGGTACGCAATCGACGGGAAGCTCGTGAGGAACTGCAGGCCGTATTCGCGCTCCAACCGGCTCGATGTAATTTCAAAATGAAGCTGGCCGAGGAAGCCGACTTTGAGCCCGCGGCCCAGCGCTTCGTTCGAGTCCGGTTCAAAGCTTAACGCGGCATCGTTGAGGCGCAATTTTTCAAATGCCCGCTTGAGGTCGTCGTATTTCGTGACGCCGTCGGGATAAAACGAAATGAAAACCACCGGTCCCGGCTCGCGATATCCGGCAAGCGGCTCGACGCCGGCGCTTGCGCGCGTGAGGATCACGGTGTCGCCGATCTTCACAAGCGACGGCTCCTTGAGTCCGGTTGCGATGTAACCGATTTCCCCCGCCTCGATCTTCGGCGCAACCTTGAGTGACGGCGAAAAATAACCGACTTCTTTCGGCTTGAACGTGATGCCATTCGCCATAAAGCGCATTTCTTCGGCGACAAACGAACCGCCAAATACGCGGATATTCGCGATGATTCCTTTGTGGTCGTCGTAGAGCGAATCAAAAATGAGCGCGCGCGGCTTTGCCTCGAGCTTGGGCGGAGGGATTTTTTCAATGACGGCGGCCAAGAGTTCGGCGACGCCCGCGCCGGTTTTTGCAGAAACGCGCAACACCGTTTCTTTGGGAACGCCAAGCAATTCTGCCGTAGCTTCGGCGATCCGGTCGATCTGCGGCAGGGCAAGGTCGATTTTATTCACGGCAGGAATGATGACGAGGCCAGCCTTCTGCGCGGCGCGCAGATTCGAGAGCGTCTGCGCCTGAATGCCTTTCGTTCCGTCAATCAAAAGAACGGCGCCTTCAACGGCATTCAAAGCGCGCGAAACCTCATAAGAAAAATCGGAATGTCCCGGGGTGTCGATGAGGTTCATGACGTATTCCTTCCCCTCGAACGCATAGTGCATCCGCACCGGCGCCATTTTGATCGTAATGCCGCGCTCGCGTTCCAAATCAAGCCGGTCAAGATATTGCGGCTGCATGCTGCGCATGGGAACCGTTCCTGTGATTTCCAAAAGGCGATCGGCGAGCGTCGATTTCCCCGAGTCGATATGAGCGATAATGACGAAATTGCGGATATGCTCCATGCGCATCAGCATATCGTATCTCACGCAAATAAGAAAGTTGTTGCGCTCGCGCCGCCCGCCAGCAACCTGTTAATAATTATTTAATTTTTGCAGGGTGAGCGTCACTGCCAACCGCCCCGGCGGATTGACCGAAGAATAGGTGTAGGCCGCAAGATTATTTTCGGCAAAGACATAGCCGAGGGGCGCATCAATCTCGAATTGATACGTTCCCGATGCGCCGGCCTGTTTCTCAAAAATAAATTGGTACTGCACGCCGCTCGCCGGCGCCGCAAAAAGATGATGGGTGTAGTCGAGGACGATCTGCGTGCTCGCGCCTTTCTGCACCCGCGACCATAGGTCGAACACTTCTTTCCCGAATTGTTCCTGGGTGGAAACCGCCGGATACGCGAAAAGCTGGATTGTGCTGGTTTCGATGGCGGCGATCGCCGGATCGGTGGCATAGTTTTTCTTTGCGTAATCGATCGGCGCGGGAACGGTGCGCTTGATCCCGCCATTCTCGTTGGTGAGCGAGCTTCCGGGCGGAACAAATACTTGGAGATAGTCTTGGTTTGTGGTTTGGTACCACCAATACGGGCTCGTGTTGCCGGTATGCTCTCGGTTGATGATGAGATGATCGGTCATGGTGCCGTCACTCCCGATCTGCGCATCAAAATTGATATCCTGCTTCACGTATAATTCCGACTTGTCGGCGTTGATATCGGAGTTCACGACGGCGAGATATTCGCCGTTAAAATTCTGGGGCAATTGGTACACGTCGCCCGTTGCGCCGTAATTCCGCGCAAACTCTTCAAAGCCGTGATCTTTGAAATACACCATGACATCTTTGCCTTCGATCCACTGCAATACGAACGCGAGGAGTTCTTTGCCTGTCGATGAAGCCATCGTTGACGAAACCATCGTTGACGAGGCCATCTGAGCGCCCTCGGTTGACGTGGAGCTCGGCGCACTCGTTGCGCCCACGAGGTTGGTAAAGAGAGTTTGGGCAAGCACGCGGATGATTTGCTTGGGATAGGTCGCTCCCGTTGCCTGTCCGTTCTGCACGATTTTCTGCGTCTGTGTCACAAAATTATCCGCCGTGAACGTGACGGCGCGCGTTCCCGTGCCCACGGTGACGGGCCCGGTGATGGCGAGCAGATCGGAAACCACTTTCGGCGATACGGCGATCGCCCCGTCAAACGCGGTACCGCTCGCGGAGTAAAGATCGGAGCGCTCGAACATCGAGATCGTTTCCGAGGCCGACGCCGGGAAGTCAAAGAACCAATTCGCATCCGCCGGGCGGAACCGCGTCGTTTCGAGCTGGAGCGGAACCGGCGGGATGATGTTTGGCTTGAACGCGCTGTCGACGTCCGCAACGTCACGGATCGAAACGTCGGTCACAGTGCCGCTCGCAAGCGTGATGTCGGCATAGCTTCCCAAGAATCCGCCGGCGGGTTTCTCTTCGGATGGATTCTCAAATAACACGAGCACATGGTGTGGCGTCGGAGAAGAAAACCACGGGATAAAACCGCTGAGGAATTCCTGGACACCTTGCACCTGGGCTTTGAGCGGAAGATATGCTGCAGCGAGCTGGTTTGTGGCGCCCGAACCGAGCGACGGGATCACCGCGCCGAGCGAGTTGCTGTCGGCGTCGATGTTTGCGAGGTCGTTCTTGATGTTCGTGAGATCAGCGATAAATCCCGATCCGTTGCCGGTTGAGAATAAGGTAAACGTCGACGCCTGCAGGGAGTCGGTGTGGCCGGCGAGCGCGGAGAGCCACTTGGACATATCGGCGAAAGATTGATAGGCGGTGTTCCCTCCTTTAAATATGAAACTGAATGCGCTGAGGATCCCGCCCAGGTCGGGCGTGCTGTCGAGGTTTTGGAACTGGCCCTGGGCGGATTGAGGGTCTAGATTCTGGAGGTCCGCAACTCCCTGCTGGAGCGTCGTAACCTGCGAAGATATCTCCCGAACGACGCGCCCCTTGATGACGTAATACGAAATGGCAAATCCAACAATAAAAATCACAACGAGCCCGACGATCGCCCAGACCAGGCCCCGCGGAAGCGTGCGCCGATGAGCAACGGGCACGGGAACGCCTTCGAGCGCTTCGTCCCGTTCTTCCGAGCCGATCGTCTTCGCGAGGGCGTTTACGTCGATCTCCTCGTCGCGACGATGGAACTGGAGCCGCTTTTTCGGTTTTTTGTCGAAGGGAGGCATATAAGAACATTTTAACCGATGCCTTTTGTATAATGAAAGTATGCTCACCACCCTCCGTTCGATTTCCGCGAAGACGGCGCTTTTCGTCCTCGCGCTCGTTTGCGCCGCTTCCTTTGCTCTTATGATGTGGGCGGCGCACACCGATTCCGCCATTGACGACGAACTTGCCCATATTCCCGCAGGGTATGGCTATGTGCACAATCTGGATTATCGCTTGAATCCGGAACATCCGCCTCTCGTGAAAGCGCTCGCCATGCTGCCCGTGCTCTTGCTGCAACCGAATTACCCCACCACCAACCCCGCGTGGACTACGGCGATTAACGGACAGTGGGACATGGGAACCGCGTTCCTCTACCAGTCGGGCAATGATGCAAATGCGATCATTCAAACCGCGCGCATCTTCCCGATCATCATCACGCTTCTTGCAATCCTCCTCGCGTATTTTCTGGCGCGCAAAATCATGGGGCCATGGTGGGCGCTCCTGCCGGCATTCCTTTTTGCCTTCGATCCGACGGTCCTCGCCCACGGGCACTACGTGACAACCGACGTCGGCGCGGCATTCGGCGTCCTCCTCTCGCTTTTCTTTTTTGTTAAATATATAAAAAATCCATCCACGCGGAATCTCTGGTATGCCGGCCTCGCGTTCGGCGTTGCGCAAATCGCAAAATTCTCCACGCCGCTCCTCATCCCCCTCTACATATTCCTCGTAATCGCCCTTTGGGCCCGCGACATGGTTTTGCAATGGCCGCACACGGCGCATCGGTTTAAGAAATTTTTCATGTCGCTCATCCGCTATGGATGGCGCCTCATCCTTATCGGCGTCATCGGGTATGTCTTTATCGTGTATCCCGTCTATTTCCTGTTCACGATCAACTATCCGATCTCGCGACAAGTATCCGACACTACGCAGATCCTTGCTTCATTCGCGAACGGTCCCACGCCGGCCGGCCAGCTGTGCCACGGCATGCGCTGCCTCGCCGAGCTCGATATTAGGATGGCCGGCAATCCAGTGCTTCGGCCCTATGCGCAGTATCTTCTCGGACTGTTGATGGTGCTCCAGCGTTCCGATGCCGGCAATACGATCTATTTCTTGGGCGCCGTGCGCGGGAGCGGCGGTTGGACATACTTCCCGACGCTCTACCTTTTGAAAGAGCCCATCCCCACGCTCATCATTGTTTTTGCCGCGCTCATCGTGGCTGCCTGGTGGATCATGAAAAAATTCATCAAAGGCGTCGCCCATCGGGCGCCGGGCGTCGCACGCCAAATCGCCGACTATATCGGGACGAATTTTACCCAATTCTCCATGGCCTCATTCATCGTGCTCTATTGGACGTATAGCATGCGCAGTCCGCTCAACATCGGCATCCGGCACCTCATGCCGACGATCCCGCTCATCCTTATCCTTGCCGCAAGCATGTGGAAGCAGTGGATTTTTAAGATTAACTTTTCATTAAAAGGTTTTCTTGCCAACATTTCGCCCGAAAGCATGCTGATGAGCATGCGAAGCACCGCGCGCTCCTTCATTTTTTCCGCCATCAAATATGCGGTCCTCGTTATCCTCGTATTCTGGCTTTTCCTTGAAACAATTTTTGCCGCCCCCTATTTTCTCTCGTATTTCAACGAATTCGGCGGAGGCACATCGAACGGCTACCACTACGTGACCGATTCCAACTACGACTGGGGCCAAGATCTTTTGCGCCTGCAGGCATTCGTGAACGAACATCCGGAGATCGACACCATCGCCGTCGATTATTTTGGCGGCGGCAGTCCGAAATATTATTTGGGAAACAAGGAAGTTGATTGGTGGTCGAGCAAAGGCAATCCGGCCGACCACGGCATCCATTGGTATGCGGTTTCCGTAAACCAGCTTGAGGGCGGAACCCAGCCACTCCTCCCCGGCGAAACGCGCAACGCGTCCGACAGCTATTCGTGGCTCACCTCGCTCCGTCCCGTTCCGCCCGGCATGGGCAGCCTTCCCCCGCCGGACTTCCGGGTTGGAACGTCAATCTTCGTCTATCATTTGTAATACACGCGGTTCTCCGTGCGGCAATCCACGTATGCGATTTTGTGCCACATGGTTTGATTTTCCATCAGCTGATTGATCACGTCGAGATAATTGTCGGCCGGGAAGCGCAAACTGAAATAAAGAGAAGGGCCGTTCAGCGTTGTCACATTGAGCTCTTCGAGCGAGAGGTCGTTCAGCGCGATAGTGGCCACATTCACGTGTGAATTTTTGATAACGTGGATAATTGAAATGAGATTTGCCACAAACGGCTCGGGAAGGATCGGCTGGTTCACGCCGGTCGGCTTCCCGGAGAAATCATGGACGACGGTGATGACGTTCCCCTGCGTATCATAGGTCCGTTCAAACTTATCGCCCGTGCCGTCAAACCAAAAGCATTGTTCGTCGCCGCTTTCCTTCGGCATATAGCACCACACGGCAAGTGGCGTCCGCTCGGTCACGGTGATGGTGATCGTATGCGAAAAATAATCCCTGCCGATGCTCACGCTTGAAAGTTGAGGAATCCATGCGAGCGAACGTGAGGGAATCGACGACGGCCATATCAGCATATTTTTGTAACCGATGATCGATGCCATCGAGAGCGCGTGATTCGGGGGCATCATGGTCGATTCGACGAGCGAGACGACGGCATCGCTCGACACAGACGTGTTGCCGTTCACCACGATGTGGTTCACGGAGAAAAATGGCGATCGGTAGAGAAACCAGAGCCATCCAAGGACAAGAAAATATGCGATGAAAAGCGCACTCGTCCAAACGAAGTAGAAACGGCGCTTCTGCCGCCGGCGCCTTTCCTCGGGAATATACGAGCGGACCTGCATAGCTATAGATTACCACGCACAACCTCCCTACTTCACCATGCGCTCCATGAGCGGGTTGAGGCGCGTGAGGAATTCGTAGGCGGTCGTTCCGGATTTTTCTGCAAGCTCTTCTGCGCCGATGACCGCCTTTCCATCCCGTCCGATGATCGTGGCAACGTCGCCCACGTTTGCGGATTGCGGAAGGAAAACAACCGCCATGTCCATAGAAACGCGGCCGAGTATTTTTGCGCGCGCGCCATTGATGAGAACCGCGCCGGTCGAAGAGAGCGACCGGGACAGGCCGTGCCAATAGCCGATCGGCAGGACGGCGATCTTCCCGGTGCGCGGCGCCGCTTCGGTGCGATCATAGCCGATGCTGTCGCCTTTTTTGATGCTCTTCACTTCGCTCACCACCGTGCGCCACGCAAGCACCGGATGCAGCGGCATCTTTTTTGAAAGCTGCTTGCGCAATTCTTCAGAAGGCCAGACGCCGTACATGCCGATGCCCACCCGAACCGCATCAAGATGGTAACGCGGGCCGAGCAATGCGCCGCCCGTCGCCGACGCGTGCCGCAAGAGTTTGGTAAAACCAGCTTTTTCGAAAAGCGCAAGCGCCGCTTCATATTTTTTTAATTGTTCGTCGGTATAGGCCGTATCGCGGCGATTTTTTGCAGCAGCAAAATGCGTGAAAAGGCCCTTGCAATGCTTGCCCAAACGAGAATTCCGTGCGGCGAGCAGCGCAATGACCTTCGGAATGTCGCGAAGGTAAAATCCCTGCCGATGCATGCCCGTGTCGATCTTAATATGAAAGTCCGGGATATGGCGCGCCGTTGCGAGCGCACGCAACGCTTCGAAATTGGAAATGGAAACAATGATCTTATGCGTTGCGGCGTCGGCATAGCGCGACGGCAAAGTGAATCCCAAAACCAGAATCGGCTTCTTGATTCCTTCGCGCCGGAGCGCAAGCGCTTCCGTAATGCTGTCGACGCACAGCCCGTCGATGCCGAACCGCGCCATCAATTTTGAAAATGCAAAAACATTGTGGCCGTAGGCGTTTGATTTCACGACCGACCACAACTGCACGCGGCGGCGATTTGCGCTGCCGTGATTGAGCAGCCGACGGAACGCATCGTAATTCCTCTTCGCCGCTTTTGAATCAATTTCCACCCAGGTGCGAATATGATTCGGCGACGTTTTCATTCAAAAAAATTTATGCGTAGATTTGCCTCCTAACCGATAACTTCTTTGCCAACAAAGGGTTGCAGGACTTTGGGAACCTTCACCTTCCCGTCTTTGGTCTGATAATTTTCAAGGATGGCGATGAAGATGCGCGGGCTCGGCAGCGCCGTATTGTTGAGCATGTATACGAACTTCTTGTCGCCGTTCGCATCAACATATTTCACGTTGAGCCGGCGGGACTGCCAATCGAGGAAATTGCTCGCCGATCCGGTCTCCGCCCACCGGTTCATGCCGGGGAGCCACGCCTCGGTGTCGAACTGGCGGTACTTTCCGGCGCCGAGGTCGCCCGTGCAGATGAGCAACCGGCGATACGGCAAGCCAAGTTCGCGGTGCATTTCGGCGGAGATATCGAGCATCTCTTCTTGCAATTTATTCGTAAGCTCGATATCCGCAGGAGCAAGAATCACCTGCTCAACTTTCATAAACTCATGCACGCGGTACATCCCTTTGACATCTTTGCCGTAGCTTCCGATCTCGCTCCGATAGCATTGGCTGTATCCGGAATGTTTGAGCGGCAGCTGGTCGGCTTTCAAAACCTGATCGGCGTAATACGCAAGGAGCGAGGGTTCGGCGGTACCGACCAAAAACTTCTTGTCTTTGCTTGCTTCCCCGCTCGCTTCCTTATCGGCGGTTGCAACTTCGTAAATCTCGTCTTTCTCCGGGTCGTACTCATCGAATTTGAAATATCCCGTGCCGAACAACGCGAATTCTTTGACGAGCGTCGGCGGGATCATCGGTGCGTAGCCCTTTTCAACCATCTTTTTTACGGCGTACATCATGACGCCCATCGCGAGGAGAACGCCGTCGTTCTTTAAATAATAGCCGCGGAACCCGGCGACTTTTGTGCCGGCTTCAAAATCCACAATGTCGAGCGACTCGCCAAGTTCGATGTGCGTCTTTGGTTTGAAATCAAACGGGTTCGGAAGCTTACTTTCGTCGCTGTAAATGGGGGCGCTGCTCGGCTTGGTGTGCGCCTCGCCGGGAATCCAGCGCACAACTTCTTGGTTATCATTCTCGCCGTCGCCTACGGGAACATCCGGCGCAATGATGTTCGGCACCCACGACATGAGCGTCTTGTATTTCCGCTCGATCGCATCAAAATGACTTTCGGATTCAATCTTTTTGAACTCCTCTTTGAGGCGGGCCCCTTCGGCGCGATCTTTCGCTTTTTTCTGTTCGGCGCGGATATTCTCGAGTTTGGTCATGATCTCCCGGCGTTCCTTGTCGGTCTCGAGAAGATCGTCCAGGACTGCGGGATCGAGTCCCTTTTTCTTTGCCGCATCCCTCACTTCGTCCGCATGTTCCCGGATAAATTTGATATCTAACATAATGCGTTTATTGTAGCGCGAACCGGCCAAATTTCAATGATTGACGCCGAAGCTGAATCGGTCTACGCTGGACTAATGGCCAAAGAAGCCAATCCCAAAGATCTTGACGGCATCCGCCACTCGCTGGCACACCTCCTCGCGGCGGCGGTCCTCGAAAAGTTTCCCAATGCCAAACTGGGCGTCGGCCCCGTCATTGAAAACGGCTTCTATTATGATTTCGACCTCCCCCGCCCGCTCACGCCCGACGATCTTAAGGACCTTGAGAAATCGATGCACAAGCTCGTCAACAAAAAGCTTCCCTTCACCGGACGCGAAGTTTCCGCTGCCGAAGCCAAAAAACTTTTTACACAGCAGCCGTTTAAGCTCGATTTAATAAAAGAATTTTCGGCCGAAGGGCAGAAGCTCACGGTTTATGAAACCGGCACCGTCTTTATGGATCTCTGCCGCGGCGGCCACGTTGAAAACACGTCCGAGATTCCGGCCGATGCGTTCACGCTCGACAAGATTGCCGGAGCCTACTGGCGCGGCGATGAAAAGAATCCCATGCTCCAGCGCATCTATGGACTGGCTTTTGCGAACAAAGACGCCTTGAACGATTATCTCGCGATGCGCGAAGAAGCCAAGAAGCGCGACCATAAAGTGCTCGGCCCGGCGCTCGATCTCTTCACGTTTTCGGAACTCGTTGGCCCCGGTTTGCCGCTCTGGACGCCAAAGGGCACGCTCGTGCGCAACCTCCTCGATGATTTTGTCTGGAGCCTCCGCAAAAAGCGCGGCTACATGAAAGTGGAAATCCCGCACATCACCAAAAAAGATCTCTATGTGGTGAGCGGCCATTGGGATAAATATAAGGATGAGCTCTTCCGGTTTAAGACGCGCGAAGGACATGAATTTGCCATGAAGCCGATGAACTGCCCGCACCACACGCAAATCTACGCCCGCCGCCCGTGGAGTTATCGCGAGCTTCCTCAGCGATACGCGAATACCACCGTCTGTTATCGCGATGAACAAACCGGCGAACTTTCAGGCCTCTCGCGCGTCCGCGCATTCGCGCAAGACGACGCGCACGTGTTCGCCCGCATGGCGCAAGCCAAAGAAGAGTTTTTGAAGATCTGGGATATCGTGCACGAATTTTATGGCGCGTTCGGATTCGCCCTTCGCGTGCGGCTTTCGCTCCACGATCCGGCGCATCCCGAAAACATCATCGGCGACGAAAAACATTGGAAGCTCGCCGAGGACATGCTTCGCAAAATTGCCGAGGAGAAAAAAGCGGACGCGTTCGAAGGCATCGGTGAAGCCGCCTTCTACGGCCCCAAGCTCGATTTCATGGTGAAAGATGCGCTCGGCCGCGATTGGCAGGTCGCCACGATCCAGCTCGACTTCAACCAGCCGGAACGCTTTGACCTCACCTGCACCAACGAGAAAGGCGAGAAGGAGCGCATCGTCATGATCCATGCGGCAATCATGGGCTCGCTCGAACGCTTCCTTTCGATCCTCATCGAACACACCGGCGGCCAATTCCCCGTTTGGCTTGCACCAGTGCAGGCCGTTATCGTTCCCGTGAGCGACAAGTTCGCCGATTATGCGAACGCCGTGCACAACGAGCTCGAAGCAGCTGGCGTCCGTTCGGAACTCGCCGACGCCAATGAGTCGCTCGGCAAGCGCATCCGCGCCGCGGAGCTCATGAAAGTCCCCTACGTGCTCGTCGTCGGCGAAAAGGAAGTCGCCGCACGGAGCGTCGCGGTGCGCAGCCGCAAAGGTGATGAAGGCGCGATGCCCGCACAAGATTTTATTAAAAAAATCGAAAAGGAAATTATAGAAAAGAAATAGACCCCACAGCAGATGCCGTGGGGTCTTTTGTTTTGCACGCGAGGGGGTATTGGATCAGTGTATCAATTCTGCGCGTTGGTCGATCGTTGAGATCCTCCGAAAGAAGACAGCGTCCTTCCGGCAGGTTTCAAATACGCCGGTAGGCCGATCGAATTTGTCGACAAGCTCAAAAAGCACGATGGGGGCAACTGGCTTCTTGCCCTTTTTTCCGACAAGCCGCTGAACTCCGTGTGAACGCCCGAACCTGATTTTGCCGGAAGATTTTATCCAGCCGAATACAATCTCTTGATTTCTGAAATTGATAGGCTGCTTGAGGGGAATGCACGAGGTCCTTACAAGATCCGCACATGCTTGCCGTTCATCTTCCAATTGGCTCGTTTCAAAATATCTCGTTCTTTCTGCGCTCATATGAACGCTCCCTTCTGTGGGGTTTTAAAATTCCATTATCATTATACTACATATTATCTATATGTCAATGTCCGGCTATTGACGGCCATTTAAAATATGATAAAATATATACCAGTCCCTCGTACGTCCCATCGTTAGGAGGCATGCTGTGTCCGAAAAGACCAAACTCCCCGATTACACCACGCTGCTCGCGCGTGTCCGCGGCACCAAACAGACCAATTCACTCGCCTTCCACATCGAAGGCATCCTGTCCCAATCGAGGATCAAAAATCGCGACGAGCGCATGGCGCTCCTCACTGAACTTCATTTTGAAGTCAGCGGCAAGGAACTCCGCATCAACCAAAAGCCGGACATCCTTCCGGAAACCCAGTTGGACAAAGTGAGGACCATCGCCGACCGCGCCGCTTCCCTCTATAGGCGTGGCTTCAAGGAGATGATCGCCGAAAAACCTGCCTTGAAAGCTGTTGATGCTTCAATGCGGCACTTCAACATTCCCGAAGATGATCAACCCGATCTTCGTTCGGCCGTACTCAAAGAACTTGCCTATCGCAGCAACGGCGGCCGGCCTTCAACAAAAACAGCAAAGTCCGCCCAGGATTTCGTCGACTCCCCGAGGGGTCTCATCCCGCTCAGCCTAACAAGCTGAGCGGTTTATATTTTTTTAATGATTAATTATTCCCAAAAACAACCGGTATGCTGAATGACATATCGTTCTGCGGCGCGCCGGACGGGTTATCTTTTGCGAACACGATCATGCCGTTTGCCGTATCCGGTTTTGTGAATGATATGGTCGCCGTAAACGGCACGGTGCCGGTGGTCGTCCAATCTCCTTGCGCCTGCGCCTGACCCCGCCCGAGAATCGCGCCGTTCGAATCCATCACTTTCACCGGGAATGTCGCTTCAAAGAACCAGCCGCCGCCCGTCACCGATCCCTTGATGGTTAGGGGCGACGCAACGGTCGAACTTGGCAAAGGCTCGGTCACGACAACATGCGCATCGGGCGATACCACGCCTTGCGTGGTTGACGTGCTGTCCGCCGTTGACGTGCGCACGCCCCCTCCCGGATGCGCCGGAGCTGGTTTCGGATTATAAAAGAAAAGAACCGCAAGAAGCGCAAAAATAACGACGCCAAGAGTTATGACCAAAGTTTTCATGCCGGTGTACATCGACATATACGAATCTGGTGCAGGAATGGTTAAGGGTGGATCGCGCCCTCTTTTTTGAGTATTTCGATTTTCTTCTTGGTGCCCCGCGCATACCCTCCAACCGAGCCGTCGGAACGGACCACGCGGTGACACGGAACGCGCTGGGTGTCTGGATTGTTGTGCATGATATTGCCGACGGCACGGGCGGCTCGCGGACTTCCGGCGCGACGGGCGACTTCAGCATAGGTCATCGTCTTCCCTTTCGGGATCGCTGCGACCACGTCGTAGACCCGTTCGGTAAATGATTTTTGAACCGGGTATTTCATGTCTCTATTATATACCTTTACTACAAAATAAAAGGGCCGGGTTGTGGTACCCGGCCCGTTGGTTTTGATGCACTCTTACGGAACGACTTGCAATAATCCATCGTTCCGAATCACGAGCATGATGATGGGGCATCCTGGAAATCGACCGCTAACGAGCTCGCCAATCTGCCTCAAAATTCGCTCTGATTCCGCTTCTGATTCCCCTTCGGTCGCGCTGTTTACAAGAATAATTTTCTGGGCTCCATCCTTCAATACCTCGTCGATCTGATCCAGAATGTCGTCCCGTTGAAACCTGCTCTTCAGCATCCGCCGGGCGCCGCCCAAGTTATTCACCTCAGTGAATGGAGTTCCCGCTCCAAACATTTTGGCGAAATATTTTTTCATGATGCCTCTGAATCGAGAACTGCCGCTCGCGACAACGCAAGCTCGCGGACGGACAGTGGCTTCTTCCTTGTCGGCAAGCCTGACCCGCAACACCATTTTCAAAGCCATAACCCCTCTCGAAAAATTAATTTGCCGGGAATATTATATTTGCATTCTTGCTGAATTGCAAGATCTCCGAGGCAAGTAAAAAGCCGGGACGCGCGGTCCCGGCCTGTATGAAGTTAGCGTTACGCCCGATGAGCGCCGTCGAAATCAAGCAAATATGACTCGACTGGCATTCCCGGGAATTCTTTCTTGAGAAGGCCCGCGGCTTTCTCCATCTCTTCACTTTGGAAAGCGTACTCCGCTTCCTGAGTGATGAAATTCTTGGAACCGCCGTAGGCTCCGCAGTCGCGGTGAGGCATAAGCACAATCTTGCGGGCGTGATGGAGGGCAATCGAGATTCTGATTTGCTCAAAAATAAATTTCCGCTCCGCGTCGCTTCCCTGGGTAATCGCCTTTATCCCTCCGGCGACTTCCACCACATCAGGATGCTTGAATCCCAACTGTTTCACAAATGCCTTTCGGACTTTATAAATGCGATTATCAAAACACGTTATGATAACCGCTTCGGCGGGGTGGTGGTCGGGTGATGAATCAAATTCAAAAACTTTTTCCATTGCTACCTGCATTACGCTCGTTCCTCCTCGACGAGAAATCGTCCTTCATTTTGTTTGAATTCCAAAAAACCAGAACTTACCGGAATATAATGCTCCTTGGCTTCGTTGTCAACGATTTTCATCGTGCCGCGGTCGAGAATCGAAATGATCGGCTCGTGATTCTGGAGAATGGTGATCTCGCCGATTTTGGTGCGGCAATTCACCTCGCGGGCTTCGCCCTGGTATAAAACTTTATCGAGTGAATAGACGCCGATTTTCATAGTATGTTCAAGGTCGTAATTTCACACATGGACCAAACGGCATGCTGCACGCGGCGTTACGCCGCCGTCACTTCTTCGATGGAACCTTTGAGGTAGAAGTTGTCTTCCGGTTTGTTGTCGTGGCGGCCTTCGAGAATTTCGCGGAAGCTCCTCACGGTATCCTTCAAAGAAACATATTTGCCGTCGCGGCCGGTGAACTGCGAAGCGACGAAGAACGGCTGCGAAAGGAAGCGCTGGATCTTGCGGGCGCGATACACGGTCTCGCGGTCCACGTCGGAAAGCTCTTCGATACCGAGAATCGCGATGATGTCCTGTAATTCCTTGTAGCGTTGTAAAGTTTGCTGCACGCCGCGGGCAACATCGTAGTGTTCGCGTCCAACGAGCTTCGGATCAAGGGCGCTTGAGCTTGAGGCCAAGGGGTCAACGGCCGGGTAGATGCCTATCTCTGTCAAGGCCCTCGAAAGCACGATGGTTGAATCCAAATGGCTGAAGGTTGTGGCGGGAGCTGGGTCCGTGACGTCGTCTGCGGGCACGTAAATGGCCTGTACGGAGGTGATTGAGCCCTTTTTGGTAGAAGTGATGCGTTCCTGGAGTTCGGCCATTTCCGAGGCCAATGTGGGCTGGTAACCCACGGCTGACGGCATGCGGCCCAAAAGCGTTGAAACCTCGGATCCTGCCTGCGAGTAGCGGAAGATGTTGTCGATAAAGAGGAGTAAGCTCTTCCCTTCTTCGTCGCGGAAATACTCCGCCATCGTGAGCGCGCTCAAAGCGACGCGTGCGCGTGCGCCCGGAACTTCGTTCATCTGGCCGAACACGAGCGCGGTCTTGTCGATGACGCCCGATTCTTTCATGTCGTGGTAGAGGTCGTTTCCTTCGCGCGTGCGTTCGCCGACGCCGGCGAATACCGAGAAGCCGCCGCTCACTTCAGCGACGTTGCGGATGAGCTCCTGGAGCAGAACGGTCTTGCCAACGCCTGCGCCGCCGAACAAACCGACTTTGCCGCCCTTGATGAAAGGACAGATGAGGTCAATAACTTTGATTCCGGTTTCAAAAATTTCCGTCTTTGTAGATTGCTCGGTGAACTTCGGAGCGTCGCGGTGGATCGGGAGATGTTTCTTGAACGGCTTCGCCGGCTTCGTGAGCGGGCGGCCGAGAACGTCAAAAATGTTGCCGAGGGTTTCTTCGCCCACCGGAACTTCGATCATCGTGCCGGTGTCCTCCGCTTCCGCGCCGCGGTTCAAACCGTCGGTCGGCGCCATCGAAATGGCGCGCACTTTGCCCGGCTCGAGGTGCCGCACAACTTCGGCGATGATTTCCTCTTTGCCTAATTTGATTTTGAGCGCGTTATAAATCGGCGGGAGCTGCGTCGCCGCACCGAAATCAACGTCGACAACCGGGCCGATCACCTGCGTTACTTTTCCAATTTTGTTTGCCATAGGTTTAATAAAATTTTAATTTACGGCTGTGGTCCCGGACGTGACCTCGATGATCTGGTTCGTGATCGCGGCCTGGCGTTGTTTGTTATATACGACGTTTAAGGTTTCTCCAAGATCGCTCGCGTTGTCCGAGGCATTCTTCATCGCCACGCGGCGTGCGGAATGTTCGGATGCGTTCGCTTCGAGGATCATATGATAGATGCGGATCTTGAGGAGCTGCGGCGCGAGTTCGGCAAGAACCTGGGCTGGCGCCGGCTCAATGATAAATTTTAGATCTTTTTCATCAAAAAATGACTCGGATTTTGCGTATTCGGAATAGCGCCCCGCGCGCGGAATCGTTTCTTCGATGGATTCTTTGATCTTTTCATAGCTGATCGGCAAAAATTCACGGACAACGGCATCCTGGCGAAGCGCCGTGACGAACGTGGTGAAAAATGCCATCACGCTGTCGAATTCATGGTTCACATATCCCTCGATAAGGGCGCTCGCGATCGGATCGGCATCCTTCATCTTCATGAGATCGCCGACCCGGATGAACGCGAGGATCACGTTCACTCCTTTGCGCTCGAGATAGGTCTTCGCTTTCTGGCCAATGGCAACGAACGAATAGCGCGGATCGTGGATGTCGATTCCATTTTCGCGGATATAGCTTTCAAAACGGCGGATGACGGCGCCGTTGAACGATCCGGCGAGGCCTTTGTCGGACGTCATAAGAAGGAAGGCGGTCTTTTCCACCGGGCGCGCCTTCAAGAGTTCCGGCATGGGAACGTCTTCCATTTTGGAGAGCAATCCCAGGAGCTCGAGCGCGGCATAGGCGTACGGGCGCGAATTCAAAGCGGCCTCCTGGCTGCGGCGCATCTTGGTCGCGGCCACGAGCTCCATCGCTTTGGTGATCTGCCCGATATTTTTAACGCTTCGTATGCGCCGTTGTAAGCTCTGTCCCGATTCCATGTTATTCGTTGTTTGCGCCGCCCGGGCGTCCGTTCAAAAAGTTTTCGATCGCGCCCTTTAATGCGTTTTCGGTTTCTTCTTTGAATTCGCCGGTTTCGCGGATCGGCTTCAAAATATCATTCTCGTGAAGCTTGTTCAGGAAGTCCGCAAATTCATTTTCGGTTTTTTTAATATCTTCCACCGCAACGCTTTCGAAGTAACCGTTCAAAACTGCATAGAAAATGCATACCTGGAGCTCAACCGGCACTGGCGCCTGGTCGTCCTGCTTTAAGATCTCGTTGATTTTCTGGCCCTGCGCGATATTCTTCTTGGTCTTTTCGTCGACATCAGTCGCAAACTGGACGAACGCCTGGAGTTCGCGGAACTGCGCGTGCGCAAGCTTGAGTTTGCCGGCAACTTTCTTCATCGCTTTGGTCTGCGCAGCCGAACCCACGCGCGACACCGAGATGCCGACGTTCAATGCCGGGCGCTGGCCTTGGTTGAACAAATCGGTTTCTAAGAAAATCTGCCCGTCGGTGATGGAGATGATGTTCGTCGGAATATATGCCGTCACGTCGCCAAGCTGGGTTTCGACGATCGGAAGCGCGGTGAGCGACCCGCCGCCTTTTTCCTTGGAAAGTTTTGCGGCGCGCTCGAGCAAGCGTGAATGCAGATAGAAGACGTCGCCCGGATACGCTTCGCGGCCCGGCGGACGCTTGAGGAGCAACGAAATCTGGCGATACGCCCATGCGTGCTTTGAAAGGTCGTCGTAGACGATCAAAGCATCCATGCCCTTGTCGCGGAAATATTCGCCGATAGCCGCGCCGGCGTACGGCGCCAAGTACCATTGCGCCGCAGGCGAAGATGCCGATGCGGCAACAATGATGGAATACTTCATCGCATCATATTTTTTTAATGTTTCCGAAATCTTCACAATCTTCGATTCCTTCTGGCCGATTGCAACATAAATGCAGATCATCTGGCGGCGGCCCTTGTCGTTCTTTTGGTTTAAAATGGCATCGAGCGCAATGGCAGTCTTGCCGGTGCCGCGGTCGCCGATGATGAGTTCGCGCTGTCCGCGGCCGATCGGGATCATCGCGTCGATTGCCTTGATGCCGGTGTGCACCGGAGTGTTCACGCCTTCACGCTCCAAAACCGACGGAGCGCGGGCTTCGAGGTTGTTGCGCTGCGGCTTGTTTCCCTTTTTGAAAATTTCGCCAAGGCCATCCACCGGCTCTCCCAGCGGATTGATGACGCGGCCGATGAGCTCGTCGCCCACTTCAATTGAAAGCACCTCGCCCGTGCGCTTAACGACGTTGCCGACTTCGATCGAAAGATAATCGCCGAGGACGAGTGCGCCGATCGATTCCTCTTCGAGATTCAAAGCAAGCGCCGCGCGTTCGCCCTTCGCTGTTTCAATCATTAAAATTTCCTGGCTCACCGCGTTGCGGAGGCCGAGAATCTTCACGATACCGTCGCCCACCTCAATGACGCGGCCGGTTTCCCGCCATTCAGGCTTCTCTTTATATCCTTCAATCTCACGTTTTAATTTTTCGATGATGTCGTAGGCCACGGTTTAATTAAATATTTTTGAAAACATTGTCGAGTTTGCCGCGCAGGGATCCGTCGAACTGCATTTCGTCGTTCACGACGAGCCGGATGCCGGCGATAAGCGCGGGGTCGATCGTCCGTTCGACGATGTCGTCTGCCGTGAGGAACTTTGCGATTTCTTTCTCTTGCGCCGCGTTGAGCGGCCGCGCCGATTCGATGGAAACCTTCCTGATCCCCCCGGCACCGCGGGCGAACCGCCCGGCTTCTTCAAGAATTTTATGGAGATGCACTTCGTCGCCATTGCGGCGCACCAGCTCCAAAAAATTTTTGACGATCTTGTCCGAATCTTTTTCTCCTTGCTTCTTCGACGCTATAATCACCTCCGCAAGCGCCTTGGCATAGGTGTGCGTAGGATATTTCATGAGCGGCTCACTTCTTTTACTGCCCGCGCAATCAGGGCGTCGTCGATTTTATCCGGCGAAAGCTCGACGGTCTTTGCAATCGCCATCCGAACCATTGCGGCGGCTTCCCGCTCCATGCCCCGCCGCGACTCTTCTTCTTTTGCGCGGATCGTTGCTTGGGTTGCAGCAAGCTCTTCCGCTTCTTTGCGCCGGGCTTCGGCCAAAAGCTTTGCCTCAAGCTCCTTTGCGTCGCTTTCCGTTTTCTTGAGGATGCTCATCGCTTTTGCCTCGCCTTCATGGATCTTCTCTTTCTTCATCTGCTCCGCTTCGAGCAGGCGCCGGTCGGCTTCATCGGCCTTCGTGAGGCCCTCTTCGATCCGCTGCCGGCGCTCATGCAGCAACTTCAAAAGCGGCTGGTAGGCAAAGAAACGCAACGCGATCAAGAGCAATGCAAAATTGACCGCTTGGCTTATAAGCAGGTGCCAATCAATGCCAAGTTGGGAAATAAGTTGCTGCATGCGTTACTAGGCGACGAACTTTAAGATGAGCGCCACGACGAGCGCGTAGATTGCGATAGCTTCGGCGAAGGCGATGGCCAAGATAGCCATCGTCTGCACGCGCGAAGCGGCCTCCGGGTTGCGTCCGATGGCATCAACCGCTTTGGAACCGATCCAACCGATCGCGAGCGCGGGAACAATCGTACCCATGCCGATAGCGGCCGCGGTGGCGATCAAACGAATACTCTGTACATCCATAGATTTGGTTAGTAAATTTTTAATGATTAGTGGGCGACCTTTGGTTGATGTTCCTCATGCTCTCCTCCGTGCTGGACGATAGCCATTGCAACGAAGACGAGCGTGAGCATCCCGAAAATGAACGCCTGGATGAATCCGACGAAAATTTCGAGGAACATAAACGGCAACGGCACGAGATATGGTACCAAAAAGGCCATGATGGCCAGAAGGACTTCGCCCGCGAAAACATTGCCGAAAAGACGGAACGAGAACGAGATTATCTTAGCAAATTCCGAGATAAGTTCAAGAATTCCGATAAAGAAATCGATTGGCCCGTGGAAGTTGAAGAATACCGACAAGCGTCCTTTGATCCCGATTGCGGCAGCTCCCAAGATGTTGACGAGCGTGACTGCAATGAGCGCAAGCGCCAATGTGAAATTAAGATCGCTCGCGGGTGAGCGCAAAAGCGGCACCGAATCGGCTCCCTGCCGTACAACGATCGAACCGACGCCCGGCAAAAGGCCGAACCAGTTTGAAAAGAGCACAAATAAAAAGATGGTGAAAACGAGCGGAAGATATTTTTCGGACGTGCGGCGTTCGCCAAGCACGGAATCCATCATGGTGAGCGCCCCTTCAAGCATGAGCTCAAAAACGCTCTGCATCATGCCTGGGACCATCGAAAGTTTCCGGCGCAAGACGTAGGCAAGGACGGCGAGTGTGACGAGCACAATTGTGGAGAGCAAAACAGCATTGGTCACCGGCCAGCTCCCAATATGAAAAATCTCTTCAGCTCGGAGAGAAATTTGCAACATATGCTGGAATTATAGCAAAAAATGCCGATTTTGCTAGGGTGAACAACCTACCACTTTCCCTGCATATAGGCTCTCGTCTTCGGTCCTAGAATACCTGATGCCGGGGTAATGCCATTCGCTGCCTGCCACTTGGCAAGAGCAGCCTGCGTCTTGCCGCCAAAGTACATGACTTCATTACCCGGAGATCCAGCTCCGCTTGGGGATATGGTATATCCATTGTCATTCAGGAAAAGCTGGAGGTTCTTTACATCTTGGCCTGAGCTTCCGATCGTGAGGGTTCGGGTGAAGCTTGCTACCAATTGATGGTTCAATTGGGCAATCAATGCTTGGAGTTCTGCGATGAGGGATTGAAGTAATGCTTCAAGACCGGATTGGGATGTGGGGAGGGTTGAGGAAGAGGAAGAGGAAGAGCCGGAGCTGGAAGAACCTGAACCCGATGAGCCTGAACCAGATCCGGAGCTGCCGGAAGAACCTCCACCGGAACTACCGCTGCCCGATCCACCAGATGAGCCACCACCCCCACCCGATCCGCCGCCTCCCGACGAACCGCCACCTCCTCCGCCGCCGCCACCACCGCCTGATACGACGGTGTTGCTCACGGTGACGGTGATTGCCGTTGTGTTGGTGTTGCCGGAAGAATCCGTTGCCTTGGCGGTAATCGTATGGGCGGCGTTGCTCAAACTGGTGGTATCAAGGGAATAGGTCCAACTGGTTGTGCCTTGCACTGCCTGGTAACTGCCTCCATCAATGCTCACTTGGACATTTGCTACGGACACATTGTCACTCGCACTGCCCTGGATCGTAATCGTGTTCGCAACAACCTGATTGTTGGTGGGGCTGACGATCGCGATGCTCGGTAGGGTTGTATCGCCCTGGACAATACCTTGGGTTGTCCCTTGGATTTGGGTTGATTGCGCTGACGTGTTTCCTGCGGCGTCATATGCGGAAACGGTGTAGCTGTAGGTGGTGGATGCGGTGAGGGCGGTGTCCGTGAATGCGTTCGTTGCATTGGTACCGATCTGGGTGCCTCCCCGATATATCTTGTATCCGGTGACGCCTACGTTGTCCGTTGAAGGATTCCAGGTGAGGGAAATAGTTGAAGTTGTCGTGCCTTGGACATTGAGTCCGGTGGGAACCGTGGGGGGCTGGGTGTCAGACGGCGGTGGGTTGTTCACGGTGACGGTGACGGCGCCTGACGTTGTCTGGTTGTTTGATGTATCTTTTGCAAGAGCCGTAATCGTATGGGTTCCATTGGCCACCTGGGTAGAGTCCCAGGCAAAGGTATATGGCGATGTGGTGTCGGGAGAGCCGACAAAGCTTCCATCAACTTTGAATTGCACCGATTGTATGGCCACATTGTCTGATGCGGTTGCCTGGAGCGTGATCGTGCTTGATACGGTTGCGTTGTTAGTGGGAGATGTCACGGACACCGTGGGAGGCGTCGTATCCTGGAACTTAGTTGTTCCCGTGACTGCTGATGACTGGACAGAATTGTTTCCTGCGGCGTCATATGCACTCACGGTGTAGCTGTAGGTGGTGGATTGATTGAGGCCAACATCCGTGAAAGACGTTGCTGCCGTCGTTCCAATCTGGGTGCCTCCTCTATATATCTTGTATCCCGTGACAGCGATGTTGTCGGTGGAAGCAGTCCACGAGAGAGAAACGGTTGAGGTGGTTACCGTACCCACAGTGAGGCCCGTGGGGACCGAGGGAGGTGTGGTATCAGGATTGTTTACGATGACCGTGACTTGTTGGGTATTTGTGTTGTTCGAGGAATCGGTTGCCTTGGCCGTGATGGTATGGGTGCCATTCGTAAGAAGCGTGGTGTTCCAACTGAAGGTCCACGAGGTGGTGCCTGCGGTTGCAACATATGCTCCCCCATCAATGGAGATCGCAACCGAAGAGACGGATATGTTGTCGGATGCGGTGCCGTTGATATTCACCGTGCCTTGGACGGTTGCATTGTTTGTGGGAGACGTGATGGCAACCGAGGGAGGCGTGGTATCGAGAACCGTGTTTGAAACGGTTACCCCGACGTTTGCACTCGTGCCCACGTTGCCTGCCGCATCATATGCCTTGGTAGACAAGGTATGGGATCCGTTCGTTGACGATGCTGTGTTCCAGCTCCAGGTGTAGGGAGAAGAAAGACTGGTGGATTGGAGCGCAGAGTCAAGGTAGAACTCAACTTTCGTGACGCCGACATTGTCGGAAGCAGAGGCTTGGACGGCAATGGTTGAGGAGGCGGTCGAACCGGAAGTGGGAGCAGTAAGGGAAATCGTGGGCGGCGTGGTGTCGCCGCCGCCGCCGGAAGCATATTGGTAGGCACCGATGGTTGGAACAGAAGCTAAGAGCACTTGCGTGCCATCGGAATCTTTATAGAGATACACGGGAGCACCAACGGTACGCGAGATCGGTGATGCAAGCGTGATGACGTTCGTGGCGTAATTAATAGAGGCAATCTGCACAATGTTGTTAGTCGAACCCACAGCGATCCAGTCGGGTTGAACACCCGCAATACCATAGCCATCCTGGAAAAAGCTCGCATCATTCACGACAAGCGACGTGCCGGAACCAGAATCGCCCGAAGCAACATTCGTGAGCGGACCGCCTGCACCGATTGCCTGCGAACCAGCCTGAAGGTGCAGATCCGAGGCGCTTGTGAAGAGCGGATTCAAGTTAAGCTTGTCCGTTGAATCATAATTACTTGGCCCCGTGCCGGTGGACGGCCCATGCCACGCTCCGGAATAATTGTCGTTATAGCAGATGTTGTTATGTTCCACAAAACCGGGCATCGAACTTGAGTCAACGTACATGCACCAAGAAACGCCGCTCAAGTTCGACATGTCCATAAAAATATTATTGATAACTTTTGCATTCGTATCGCCATTCGTCCATGAATTAGCTTCATAATCCTGCGTGCCTGTCCATCGCACTGATTCGTTATAAATGCGCTCACCGATTGAATTAGTATCGTTCGCCATATAATAGCTTCCGATATTGATATATTTGTTATACCGAATGATCTGATTCGCTTGGCCGCAGCTATTCACGTCCCGCAACAAAAATCCATGCGCATTCGAAGCGCCCCAGTCCTGGACGGTGTTATTCTCAAAAACCAGGCGCGTGAGCGGGATGTCGGTGTTTCCCGGAACACACGTCGCAGACGATTCGAGCGCGTCCGGATGAGCAGACCCGTATTCTGACGCAAGCACCGGACCAAAATGATTGTTGCGGACCACGTTGTTGCCGCCATAAAGCGCTATTCCGTCTTCTACGTGTGAAATCGTATTGCCATCAAACAAATTATTATTCCCTTCCATTAAAATTCCTTGTGCAGTCGCGTTGTCGCAATACGTTATGGTGTTGTTCAAAAATGCATTAAAGCTCGCTGCCTGATAATTTCCGCTGAGCGGGGCCTGAAAACATCTGGCGCTTGTGTTGTGGACATAATTATTCTGGATGATGACATGGCTCATGGTCGTCCACGATGTCACTCCGGTGATTTCAAAACCTTGGCTCGCCAAAATTCCTCCTATCGTTATGTAGGAAGCGCTTCCAAGCGTGATGCCAGAGTTGATGACCACGGTATCACCAGGATTTTTCTGGAACGTTATCGGGCTCCCGGCGCTGCCGCTCGTGGTCTGGTTCCACCCGGCATACGTTCCTGCATAGACCACGCACGTATCCCCCGCAACGGCGGCATTTGAACAGGCCTGGATCGTCGTGAAATTGCCCGTACCGTCTTTTTTCACCGTATATGTATGCGGCCCGCTGCTTTGCTGGGTTGTTGCGTTCACACTGCCCGACTGCGCAGACGTATTGAGTGCGGCGTCGGTCGCAGAGATCGTGTATGAATACGTTGTGCCGGCAGCAAGACCGGTATCGCTATAGCTCGTTGCCCCCGCGGAGGTCGTTGTTATCTTTGTCCCGTTCCGATACAGGTTGTACGTAATCTGGTTTTGCGCAGAAACATTGTCCGTGGAAGCAGTCCAGGAAAGGTTGATTTGGGTTTGAGAAACAGCCGCGGCCGCGAGGTTGGTCGGGACCGAAGGAGGCGTCGTGTCAGTGCTCGTACTGCCGCCGCTCGCAGACTTAAAGGCTGCAATTTCTGCCACCATTCCCGTTGCTCCGGTTTCCGTCCATGTGGGATTCTGCGCGGAGGCATCGGAGGAAATGTAATAAGCGGACTGCATCGAATCAGTAATACTGCTCGCAATTCCGAAATCGCTTTGATCAAGAACGAACGGCGTCGATATAGAGCCAGAGCTTGGAAGCCGCGCCGAACTCCAGCCGGTCACGAACAGATCACCCGTCTGCGAAGGAGTTGAAATTCCCGTCTGGACGGAAGTCCCATCGATACTCCCCCATGAAAATGAACCAGCATCATACACTGCGCTCGTGGTGAGCGTTCCGGAATAGGCTTCGATAAGGGCGCGCATATTGGTTGCAGTGTTCCCAACGTGAATGTGGAATGTTTGGTTTGCCCCGACAGTAGGATTGTAGACATAATACATCCGCTGATAGCCAGAATGATTCACTACGGCAGGATCGGCTTGCCAGCCTCCGATGCCATTCCAAATATTGTTATTGCTGTCACTCACGGTTAAGGTCGATGTGCCGCTTCGGGTATGGACAATAAAGACAAGGAGTGTCGCCCCCGAAGTGTTCATCGCCGTGGAGGTTGCGTCTACCGTTGCATCACAGCAGGTGTATGATATCTGCCCGCTCGTCACTAAACCGATAGCGGCGTGAGCATTATTTATGGCGAAGGGTAAGAGTAGTAATAAAAATAAGGCCAAAATAACGGCGCTTCGGAGCTTTGTCATATATTTCATTCTAGCAAATAGAAATAAGGCAGTCTGGAGCAAAAACTAATCCGCAAGGCACGCATTGAACGCGTTCACCTGCGTGTTGTATTGCGAAATTTCCTGCTTGAGCTGGGTTGTGAGAGCGTTGTATTGCTGGACGAGGGCGTTATAGGCGCCAACTTTCTGGTTGTAATCGGGGCCGTATTTCTGCTCCGTCGCGTTGATAGCGGCATCGTCATTCGAGAGCTCCGTCGCCATGGCGTTCAGCGTATTCTGCCCGACATCGATCGACGTTTTGAGATCAGGATCAACGGACGGACATGCCGATGCGGGCCGGCCGAACACCTGCACCGCAATCCACTCGTCTTCTCCTTTAAACATCCCCTTTCCGACGGCGACCCCGATTTCGCTGTAGTGCTTCTCCAAAATATTCGCGCGATGGCCGGGGCTGTTCATCCATGCCGCAACAACGCCGGCGTCGCCGGAGAAATCGCCGAGCGCGAGATTTTCACCGAGGCCGAGATAGGAATAGCCGACGTCGCTCGCAACGGTGAGCGCGCTTTCGCCCGTCGGCGATACGTGCGCAAAATATTGGTTCGCAAACATGTCTTCCAAGCGGAGCGTCGCAATGTCGTCGAGCAATTGGTTTTCGGCGAGCGGCGGCAGGCTTCCATTGTTTTCTCGCTGGATGTTCGTCTGCGCGATGACGCCTTCCTCGGTCAGCGGCGTCGGTTCAATGAACGGCTTGCGGACGCCCGTGCTCGTTGCCGTGAGCGGCGGCGGAGCGAGGAATGATTTCGTCGCTTCGACGGCGGCAAACTGCTCGATCGAATTGCCGATGAGCGTCACTTCGCTGAGCGACGAATACGCCGCGAAATACCAAATCGCCGCGCCCGCAACGCAGACGATTACCGAGAGAACCACCAATCGATGCTTCGCCCGCTTTTTGTAATGCTCAGCGTTCATGGCCGAATGGCAGGGATAATAAAGAAAAGGTGCTAATTGCGCAAGTAGCGGCGGACGGCGATAAAGCTCGAGAGAGCTCCGATGACCACGCCGAAGAGCAATTCATAGAGCAGAAGGAGCGGCAGATGCGTGTAGAAATACTGGAAGATATTGAGGCCCGGGATAAAGCGATCGAGATAAGGGCTTGTGAAATAGACTGCCGGCGCGGCGATCACGAGGCTCACGACGGCCGCGATCGCGCCGCAAATCATGCCCTCCACGACGTACGGACCGCGCACCATGCTGTTCGACGCGCCCACCACGCGCATGACGCCGATCTCGTCGCGGTTGGAATAAATGGCGAGGCGGATCGTGTTGAAGATCACGAGGCCCGCGATGAGAGCAAGGAGGAGCGTGATCACGAATCCTCCGGTCTCGATCGTGCGCACGATTGTTGCAAGGCGGTTGATCACGTCTTGGTTCTGCGTGTAGCTCACCGTGTCGATGTAGGGCGCGAGATTCGGCGATGCAAGATAATCGGCGATTGCGCCGTACTGGCTCGGATCCTTTGCCTTGACGTTGAGCGACGCCTCAAGCGGATTCGTATCGAGTTCCTGGATGGCTTGCGTCACCGTCGGATCACTCGCGTGGTTCGCCTCGAACGTGGCGAGCGCCTGGTCGCGCGATACGTAATCGACGCTCTGCACTTCGGACAAACTCTGGAGGGATTGCTGGATATTCAGGATCTGGTCCTCCGATGTATTCGTGTTGAAATAAACGCTGATGTCGATTTTATCCTGTATCGACGAAGCCGCCGCTTTCGTGATGACGCCGAACATGATGAGCCCGGCAAGCACGGTGAGCGCGACGGTCATGATGGCGACGGTTGCCGTGGAGAGCCAGCCGTTGCGCCAAAAGTTTTTGAACCCATAATGGAAGATCCTTGAAATGATGGTGAACATGGTTGTTGTTGTAAAAAAGCGCCGAGACGCGCGCCGTTATACTAAAATATATTTCCCTTTCTTTTCGTCGCGGATGACGTGGCCTTTGTCGAGCGTGATCACGCGTCGCTCAAGCGAATTGATGACTTCGCGATCATGCGTTGCGAGGACGACCGTCGTGCCGAGCTGATTGATCTTCTCGAGAAGTTTGACGATTTCAAACGTATGGAACGGATCGAGGTTTCCCGTCGGCTCGTCGGCGATCACGACTTCGGGACGATGAATCATGGCGCGAGCGATCGCGACGCGCTGCCGTTCGCCGCCGGAAAGCTCGTGCGGAAAATTCTTCATTTTATCGCCCAACCCCACCATGTCGAGCACCTGCGGAACGAGCTCCGCGATTTCACGCTGCGGCCGTCCGGCGACTTCGAGCGCAAATGCGACGTTTTCATAAGCGTTTTTGGTCGGCAAAAGGCGGAAGTCCTGGAACACCACGCCGATGTGGCGGCGGAATGCCGGAAGGTCGTTATCCTTTAATTTGTTGACTTCGTATTGGCCGAAAAAAACACGGCCTTTGCTTGGTTTTTCTTCGCCGATAAGCAGTTTGATGATGGTGGATTTGCCGGCGCCTGAGCGGCCCGCAAGAGAAACAAATTCCCCGGGATCAATCTGGAAATCGACTTCTTCGAGTGCAACGCCGTGGCTGGGATAATGTTTTGAAACGCCCTGGAAAACGATCATACGCGTTCTCTTATTGTAGCATTTTCAGGAAAGAATAAAAAAAGAACGCGAGATTATATTCGCAAAACCACCGATTCGCGAACAAAATTCGATTATTTTTCAAGCATCGCTTCGATAAAAAGATCGATGTCGCCGGCCAAAACGTCGTCCACTCGGGCGGTTTCTGCGTCGGTTCGATGGTCTTTCACCATTTGATACGGATTAAGGACGTACGAACGTAACTGGCTCCCCCATTCTGGCTTTACTTTGGTACGCAAAGCGCTTATTTCATTAACTTTTTCCTTCTCCATAAGCTGGAAAAGTTTGGCTTTGAGGAGCTTCATGGCATGCTCGCGGTTCTGCTGCTGGCTCCGCTCGGCGCGGGCGCTCACGGCAATGCCGGTCGGAATATGCACGATCCGGACGGCAGTTTCCACTTTATTTACGTTCTGTCCGCCCGGACCGCCCGATCGGGAAAGCTCAAGCTTCAGATCGCTTTCGGGAATCTGCAATTTGGACTCCTCAAGCGGCGGCAAGTCGGGAATGACTTCGACAAGCGCGAACGAGGTATGCCGCAATTTTTTCGGCGAGAAGGGCGATATACGCACAAGCCGGTGCACGCCCGATTCGTTCTTTAAATATCCATACGCATGGTCGCCTTTGATCTCGATCGTGCGCGATCGGATATTATCGTCGATCACTTTTATCTTCCATCCGCGGCGTTTTGCATATCCTTCATACATGAGGCCGAGCATGCGCGCCCAGTCTTCGGCGTCTTCACCGCCGACTCCCGGATAAATCGAGAGCACCGCCGACTGTGCGTCGTAGCGGCCCGTAAACAGCGTTTCCAATTCGAGCGCGCGGAACGCACGTTTCACGTCGTGGAATTTATTTTCTTCCGAGCTTCCCGCCGCAATCGTATCGCCATTCCTTTTTACCGATTCACTGAGCTCGCGCAGGCCATTCTCAATCGATTTATATTTTTCTATCATGTCATTCAAAATACCGAGCTCTTTTATTTTCCCGTCGGCAGCTTCGCGATTCTTCCAAAAATCCGGCGCAGCCATTTCCGCCGTGAGTTCCGCGGCGCGCTTTTCTTTTCCCGCAATGTCAAAGCCGCCCGCCGAGCCGGCGGGCTTCTTCTTGCAATGCTTCGAATGATTCTATGTCGTTCATCTAACGCTCATTCTTATATCGCTTCACATGGTCGTCAACCATCTCCGGAGGAACGTCTTCAAAAGGCTGGCTTTCTGTTTGGGAGCCTTTCTTGGAACTTTCCTGCCATTTCCACAGCAAGGCATTAGCGTAGTCGTGGAGGCCGTCCTCGCCCACCCGCTCAACCGTTGCCGGATCGTTTTCGCGCAGATACGCAATCATTTCCTCAACCGTCGTGACGCTTTCTCGCTTTGCCTGCTTCGCCTGGAATTGTTCAACCGCCTTTTGAATCGCTTCCGGGGAGTTATCATTTTCCCCTTCAAAATTAAAATGCAACTGTTCTTTCATAATTTTTTAATTC
>DATKNI010000037.1:0-19346 GCA_035541415.1 Minisyncoccota bacterium
CGCGCGCCTCGCTCTCGCTGCTCATCGCAGCTCCGAGAGCCCTTTAAAAAGAGAAAAGAAAAAACGCTTGTTGGTTGGAGGATTCGAACCGGAGCGCCGCCCCGTGTCGGAAGGGGAGCCGCGTTCTTACGCGGCGGTGGGAAACCGAGGGTTTCCCAGACGGGGGTCGGGGCGGCGCGTATGGTTCGAGGAGCGAGCGGAGTGAGCGACGGAATCCTGCCCTGCGCACCAAGATAAAAAAGAGACCCATTGAAGAGTCTCTGGTTTAAAATATGTTTTTGTTCCTGCCGATCGTTATAGTTGCTTCTTTGCATACGAAATGAAAAGTAGCAATTGAACGATGGCTAGGATGACCAATATTGGAAGCAGGAAGATAGGGTTCACGATCTTTACGACGTCAGCGTAGCAAATGCCTATGATGAGAATTAGCCAAAAAGGCGTCATCCTTGCGAAAAACCCCACAGTGAACAATCTCAATTCCTTCGGTGTGAGTGGCTGCACCATGCTTTACTCCAATTCATTGAAGTTAATGTAGTCAGATTTGCACACTACAGGGCTAGTGTCAAAATGGTTCAAAAGCCGTCCATGCCTGCGCACACCAGAGAAGCGCAGGTTTTTTGCTATAATAATTTTGATGAATAGGGTGGGCGGTTATTCTGGCCGATTGGCGTTTACCCTGGTTGAACTGTTAATCGTTATTGCCATCATCGCGATAGTGGCCGTTGTGCTGACCCTGGTTTTGAATCCAGCGGAGCTTTTGCGTCAATCCCGCGACGCGAATCGCCTGAGCGATATGAGTAGCATCCAGAAAGCGTTAGCCTTGAGTTCGGTTGCAACAACCACTCTGGGGAATTCTTCCACGACATATCTTTCCGTTCCGGATCCGGCGGCGACGACGACAGCCGGGTCTGACTGTTCGGCGCTCGGACTCACAGCCCCGTACGGGTGGGCGTATCACTGTCCGGCATCGTCAACGTATAAGAATATTAATGGAACGGGCTGGCTGCCCATCAACTTTCAAAATCTTCAGTCGCCTCCCGCTTTTTCAGTTTTGCCGATCGACCCGGTAAACACGAGTTCGTCGGGTCTGTTTTATACCTATACGCCTGCACGCAACGGCGCAGGAACGCTCTCGGTCGTCCTTGAGTCTGCGAAATACGAAAAACAATACGCCGTGAATGGGGGAGGCATGGATCCGAGTCGCTACAGCGTAGGCGATTCTCAGCTTGTTCAGCAAGGAGAAGGTTTGGAGGCGTGGTGGAAATTCGACGACGGGTCAGGTCCGTATGCCAACGATTCGACCGCGGATAATGATCAGGGTCGTTTCTGGGGATCGGGGATTCATTGGTCAACGCCGCGGCTCGGAACGTACTCAGGGATTTTTAACGGCATCGACGATCGGGTTTGCGTGGATAATTGTACAAACGGACGGACGATTCAATGGCAGAGCGCGTGGTCATTGACAGGGTGGGTAAAGACCACGTCTACCGTGGGGGCGCTCATCAGTACGAATAGCGTGCCGGCGTGGAGCGATTATTATAATGGGTCGGTGCTGCTCGGCATTTCCGGCGGGAAGCTGTATGTTCTGCAGACCGAATGTTCGCCGAGTCAAATTTCCGGGCAAAAAATAATTAACGATGGAAACTGGCATTATTTTGCGTTCGTTCGGCAACCGGGAAGCGGGCAAATATTCGTCGACGGGAGCCTTGACGTTTCGCTCGCGCAATCGTCATGCGCTCCTCAGTCTACTCAAGGGATGGAAATGGGGTACGACCCGTCGGTCGGATGGTACTTGGGATCGTTGGATGACGTTCGTATCTACACGCGGCCGTTGCTCGCCGGAGAGATTTTAAGGCTATATTCGGCGTTCTCGCTGTAACGAAAATAAAAAAGAGGCGAATTTCTTCGCCTCGGTGCGGCACGACTTATTCATTATTGAATTTTGCCGGTCAAAACGCTGAGGATCGAATCCGTCCATGTTCTGATCCTCATGTAGTGTTCGCGTGTAGTGTAATAACAACCATCATTGTCCGTTACGCGAACTACAAGACCCTGTTCGCCAAGGTCACACTTAAGGATTCTTTGAATAGCGGCAAGCTCCATGCCCGTTTCTTCCGATAAGCCCTCTGGTGTTCGCCAGTCGTATTTCCCTTCAGCGATTGATGTTTGGATGGCGAGCCAGACTCTCTCAGCGAGCGGATCGAACGGTTCTTGTGGTAATGGTTTCACCGACGATTTTTCGTACCCATAGAAATTGACGAGATCAACGCCGGAGATCAGGTAAATGAGCGAGTTGACGACAATCAACGCGATAATCGTTCCTGCTAATAGGACCCGAGGTTCCATTTTGGGAAGTTGTTTCACAAGCAGGAATCCAACGATCACCAGGACGACAATCGCAATCCATTGCCGATTTCTCCACGGCCAAGACTTTGTCATAGTGTGCCCTCCCAAGATTCTCATGACATTATGCCTATTCAAGAGCGTAGAGTCAAAATTGTTCGAAGCTGTCCCTAAAATGCTCAGCCGCTCCTTTTGTGCGATAATAAGCACATGCAGGAATACGTTGCGAACGCCATCGTTTTGCGAAAGGACTCGCTCCGCGATTTGGACGGAAGGTATTCTTTTTTTACCGATCGGTTTGGAAAAATAATTGGCAAGGCGACGAGTTCGAGGAAGATTGTTTCAAAACTTGCGCCGCATCTTGAACCGGGGATAGTCTCGCGCGTGCGCTATGTTGAAAAGGGCGGAACACAAATCGTTGACGCGCTCAAAATCGGACGGGCTGGGAATATTAATTTTCTCGACCTTCATTTTCTTGCCGAACTGCTGCCGGAGGGCCAGCCGGAATCCGAATTGTGGGGGATGATCGTCGACGGGACGTTTTCATGGCCGGATGCGCTCGCGCTTTTGGGATGGGATCCGACGGGCGCGCATTGTGCCACGTGCGGCCGAGCGAGCGAAGCGTTTTACACGCGCCGCCAGGAATTCTTTTGCAGGACCTGCGCCGCACGGCTTCCACGCGACGCTGTGATATTATTATAGGAACGGCACTGCCGCATTTTTCATGCCTGATTACAACCCGAATTCCATTTGGAAAAGCAAAAATCCGCCGCCGGATCCCGTCTCGTCGGTGGCAAAACAAATGGCAAACGATCAGGCGTCCGCGACCCCGGCTCAGCCTGCCGCCCCCGTGTTTTCCTCGAATGGAAAACGGAGCGGCGGTCACGGCCTCATTTGGTTTGCCGCCGTGCTTATTATTTTGCTCGGGGTTACCGCTGCGGCCATCGTGATACTCAAGAACAAGCCGACGCCCCAGCTCGCGCTCTCATTCGACGCGCCGACCCAAGCGCTCGTCGGGAACCCATTTATTCTCACGGTTTCCTATCAGAATAATTCAGCGCAGAATATAACAAACGCCCAACTGTCCGTTTTGCTTCCCGACGGACTTTCGTTTCTCGGCCAGTCGGCAACCCAGCGCGTGCTCGAAACGAATATCGGCGATCTCGCTGCGGGGGAGACGACGAGCACCGAGTTCAAGGTCATCGCCACTCAGAATCCGAACAGCGTCCAGCACATCCAGGCAACGATGACGTATGCAGCGAAAGATGCAACGGCAAACTATCAAACGACCGGGCAGACCGACATCGCGATCGGCCCGGCGGCGCTCACCTTCACCTTTGCCGGTTCCCAAAATGTGTTCAGCGGGCAGATTTTCCCGATCACCATAAACTACAGCAATCAAAGTGCGCAGGATGTTTCCGACGCGCAGTTCGTCATGCAGTATCCGCCGGCATTCCATTTTGTTTCGAGCAGTCTGCCGTTGATGGCGGGGTCGAATAATAATATGTGGGACCTGGGCCGCATCACGGCCGGTGCGTCGAGCAGTCTTACGGTTGCGGGGACGATCAGCGGCCCGGCGAGCGCGCTCTATCCGTTTTCGGCAACCATGAACGGCACATTCCAAGGACAGACGTATCCGGTGGCAACGCAATCGACAAACATCGCCATCGCGCAAGCGCCGCTTTCGCTCGCGCTCAGCATGAACGGAACCTCGAGTTACATTTCGAGCGCGGGCGATCAATTGCTTTACACGCTCACGTATACGAACACCTCAAACGTCACATTTCAAAGCGCGATCGTTACCGCAAAGCTTACCGGTTCGATGTTTGATTTTTCGCATCTCCAAACGGACGGATCGTTCAGTTCGATAACGAACACGATCACATGGAACGCCGCGAACGACCGCGATCTCGCCGCGATTGCGCCGGGCGCGAGCGGCCAGCTCAAATTTTCGCTTGGCACCCGCGGTTCTTATCCGATCCGGCTCGTGAGCGACAAGAATTTCATTTTGAAAGTTGTCGGAACCATTTCGTCTCCGACGGTGCCTTCGAATACCGCCGGAGGAAACGGAACGCAATCGATCGTAGAGCTCGATAATAAAGTGGCGGGCGATATCACGATTCAATCAAAAGGGTATTACCGCGATCCGGAAGGTGCGACCGCGAGCGGCCCGTTCCCGCCAAAAGTAAACCAGGCCACGCGATACACGATCCACTGGTTCCTCCGGAACTATGCGACTGACGTGAGCAGTGTTACCGTTTCGGCCTATCTGCAATCGGGGAGTACGGCCGTGGGCGACGGCACTTCCACGGTGCCGTCAAGTACGGTACACTATGACCCGGGAACCGGCCTCGTCACCTGGACGCTCCCGGTCGTTCCCGCAACGGCGGGATTCCTCACGAAGCCCCTGGAAGCCACGTTCCAACTGGAGAATACGCCGGCCGTAAACCAGGTTGGCTCAGAGATAACGCTCCTCGGGCAGACCTCGCTTACCGGCACTGACAATTTCACCGGAAAGACGCTCTCGGCGTCGGACCAGGCGATCACATCACAGCTTCCGGACGATCCGAGCGTGAATAACGTTTCAAACAAAACCGTCTCCCCGTAATTTTTGATTTTATTGCATGGCAAAATCAGAACAAGATTTAATGGAAAAAATCGTATCGCTCGCCAAGCGGCGCGGTTTTGTTTTTCCCGGATCAGAAATTTATGGCGGCCTCGCGAATTCGTGGGACTATGGCCCGCTCGGCGTGGAGCTCAAAAATAATATTAAAAATTTATGGTGGGATCGGTTCGTGCACCGCCGCGACGACATGGTTGGCATTGATGCCGCCGTGATCATGAATCCGAAGGTCTGGCAGGCAAGCGGCCATACGGGCAGCGGCTTTGCCGATCCACTCGTCGAGTGCAAGAACTGCCACGAACGTTTTCGCGCCGACCAGATCGATCTCGATGCCCCGTGCCCAAACTGCGGCAAAAAACATACGTTCACTGAGCCGCGGGCATTTAATATTTTGATGAAAACCTTCCTTGGCTCTGTGGAAGGGGAGAAGAACGAGGTGTATCTCCGCGGCGAAACCGCACAGGGCATTTTTGTTGATTTCAAAAACATTGTCGACACCGCGCGCAAGGCGCTTCCATTCGGCGTCGCACAGATCGGCAAGGCATTCCGCAACGAGATCACGCCCGGCAACTTTATTTTCCGCACGCGCGAATTCGAGCAGATGGAGATTGAATATTTTATTCCGCAACCAAAATCTGAAAAAGAGTGGGGAGAGGCATTTGAATATTGGCGCAAGCAGATGAATATGTGGATCGCTGAGGTCGGCATCGACCGCTCAAAGGTTCACGAAGCGGAGATTCCGGATGGCGAGCGCGCGCACTACTCAAAGCGCACTATTGATTTTGAATTTGATTATCCTTTTGGCAAAAAAGAACTGTATGGCCTCGCGTATCGCACCGATTTTGACTTGAAAAACCACTTCGAAGAAGCTCCATATAAGGATCAGCAGACGGGTGAGGCGTTCTGGCCCCATGTGATTGAGCCGTCGCTCGGCGTTGATCGCACCATGCTTGCTGTGCTCTTGAGCGCCTACACCGAAGACGAAGGCCGCGTGTATCTCAAGCTCAAGCCAAAACTCGCGCCCTATAAGGCTGCCGTTTTCCCGTTGCTCGCCAACAAGCCACACCTTGTTGAATATGCCCACAAAGTATACGAAGACCTCCGCAAAGAATTCGTGGTTGCATGGGATGATCGCGGCAACGTCGGCAAGCGCTATTATTCGCAAGACGAAATCGGGACGCCATTCTGCATCACCGTCGATTTCGATACTTTGGGAGAAGAAAAGCCCGAGTTTAAAGACACGGTCACCGTCCGCGATCGCGATTCGGGCAAACAGGAACGCATTGCCGTTGCCGAGCTCGCGCATTATCTCCAGTCGAAAATCGCCGAATAATTTGCGTCATGAGCGAGCGATTTATCATTAACGGCGGCAAACCGCTCTTTGGCGAAGTGACGCTTGCCGGGGCGAAGAACGCCACCTCGAAAATGATGGTGGCTTCGCTTTTGACGGATGAGCCGTGCATCTTTGAGAACGTTCCCCAGATCTCCGAAGTCGAAATCATTGTTGAGTTCCTCAAAAATATTGGAAGCGAGGTTGATCTCGCTGGCTCTACGGCAAAGATCGTTACGCCCGAGATTAAAAACAGCAAAGTGACCGAGCTCACGCGCCGCAATCGCATTCCCATCCTTGCCCTCGGTCCCTTGCTCGCGCGGGCAAGGGAAGCTGAAGTTCCCGTGGTGGGAGGGGATAAGATTGGCGCGCGTCCTGTCGACATTCACCTTGAAGCGCTCGCCAAACTGGGCGCGCGAATGCAGATTACGAAAGGCAGCTATCAGGCGTGGGCACCCGATGGTCTCCGTGGCGCAGAGCTTGAATTGCGATTTCCCAGCGTTGGCGCAACCGAAAACGCAATTTTGGCCGCCGTGCTCGCGCGCGGGAAAACCGTCATCAAGAATGCCGCGCTCGAACCGGAAATTTTGGATCTCGTAAAACTGCTTCAAAAAATGGGTGCTATCATCGAACTATGCCCACCGCGAACCATTACGATCGAGGGCGTCCCAAAGCTCCACGGTGTTTCGCATCGTATCATGCCCGATCGCAACGAAGCTGTTTCATTTGCCTGTCTTGCGATTGCAACCGGCGGGCGTATTTTGGTGAAAGGCGCCGTGCAGGAACATCTTATTACATTTTTGAATGTCGTCCGCCGGCTTGGCGCGGAATATGAGGTGACCGATGACGGCATCGCGTTTTCGCGCGCCGTGGTCGAGGGACAATCGTCCGCGCTCAAACCGCTCGAAATCCGCACCGATGTGCATCCTGGATTCATGACCGATTGGCAGCAGCCCCTTGCTGTGCTTCTTACGCAAGCCGAAGGCACATCCACGATTCACGAAACTATTTACGACGATCGCTTTGGCTATGCGCTTGATTTAAATGAGATGGGTGCTGATATGAAAGTTTCAACCGATTGCCCGCCGAATGATTCATGCCGTTTTGCCGGAAAGGGCCACTATCATTTCGCCGTCATCAAGGGACCTACGCCGCTCACCAGCAAAAATTTGCACATTCGAGACCTCCGCTCCGGCATGCTCGATGTGATTGCGGCGCTCGTTGCAAAAGGCGTTTCCGAAGTTGATGGCATTGAAGAAATCGACCGCGGATACGAGAAGATCGATGAGCGCTTGCGACAGCTTGGTGCGGACATTACGCGAGCGTAAATAGGTTGCTTCCATTACGTTTTTCGATTATAGTTTCTCCCAGCAGGGAGGGCGTACCATGATCGCTTTTACGCATCGCGAACGCGAAATCGTCAGGCTCGCTCGTCTTGGGCACAGCGACGACGATATTCTTCGCGCTGTTCAGGTAAGTATGTCTACGACATGGGCTGCCGGTCTTTCTCTCAAACGAAGGAAGGTGGTCTATTTTGTTCAACGGGGGATGAAGAATCGGGAGGTCGCTTTTGAGCTATGTACGAACGTGCAAGTCATTAAGAACGACCTGAGGGAAATCTGTAAGAAGCTCGGTGCAAGAACCAGGATGGATCTCATACGCATCGATCCGTTTCCAGGGAAGAAATATCCTTGCCCCCACAACATTCGTCGCGCCGCCGTCCAAAATCTCGATGACCGACAAAAAAGAGTTATGCGACTTAAGGCTTTCGGTCTTTCTGACAAGGACGCCGCAAATGAATTGGGGGTGACCTTTAAAGAATACCGAGCCCTGACTAATATCTTTAATGACATCGGAGTCTTTGGCAGAAGCGATTATGCGGCCTTGCTCAAAGAAATCGATGTTGTGCAATGAACCTACTTTGCCTCATCACTCACAAGAGTGGCTGGGGCTTTCTTTTTCCATTAAAATTCGATAAAATACTACCTATGTTTGGTAAGAAAATAGGCATCGATTTAGGCACCGCGAATACCGTGGTTTTTGCGCCCGGACGCGGTTTTATTATTAACGAACCCACCATTGTGGCGCTTATGAGGCCCGATAATACGGTGCTTGCCGTAGGGGCAGAAGCCAAGGAAATGATCGGCCGCACGCCCGATGAAATCGTGGCATACCGCCCTTTGAAGGACGGCGTGATCGCCGACTACTACATCACGAAGGCGATGCTCACGTACTTCATATCAAAGGCGTCGGGCTGGTTCAACATCATGAAGCCGGACGTCGTGATTTCGGTTCCTGCCGGCATCACGCAGACCGAACGCCGCGCCGTGATGAACGCCGCGCGCGAAGCGGGAGCGGGGAGCGCCTTCATTGTGCGCGAGCCGATCCTCGCCGCGCTTGGCGCCGGCATCCCGATCAATGCGCGCTCCGGCAACATGATCATCAACATCGGCGGCGGCACATCGGAACAAGCCGTGATCGCGCTTGGTAACATCGTTTCATGGAACAGCTTGCGCATCGCCGGAAACAAGTTCGACCAAGCGATCATGGATTACGTAAAAAAGAAATATTCTCTGGCGATCGGCGAACAAACCGCCGAACAGGTGAAGATCGAGATCGGTTCCGCGATGCCGACAAAGGAAAAAATGGAATACCAGATCCGCGGCCGCGACCTCATCACCGGCCTGCCAAAAGATATTATCTTGAGTTCGAATGAGATCGCGGAAGCACTCAACCCGCTCCTCGTAGAAATCGCAAGCTCGATTCAAAATGTTTTCAACGTGACCCCGCCGGAGCTCGTTGCCGACATCATGGAGAAAGGAATCATCCTTTCCGGCGGCAGCGTCCAGCTCCATCACCTGCCGGAATTCCTCGAACGTTTCCTCGGCGTGCAAGCGTATCTCGCTGAGGATCCGCTCTTCTGCGTGGCAAAGGGGACCGGCCTCATCTTGAACCACCTCGACACGTACAAGCGCACCTTGCTCAACAAGCGCTAATTACAAAGCGCACCGTGCGGCTCAGCCGCCGAAATTGCGGTATCATTGAATCATGAGCACTCTCATTGGGCACGAAACGATCGTTCAGGATTTCTTAGAGCTCGCCGAAAGCCGCGCGCTTGGGCACGGGTATATTCTTTGCGGCCCGACGATGGTTGGAAAACGCGCATTTGCGGAGCGACTCGCAAATCGCATTGAAACCGGAACGTTTGAGGCGATCGCCGAGAACGCCATTTTGCAGGATATGATGCTCATCGACCTCGCCTCAATGAAGCAGCGGGACGATTCCACCAAAGACTCCATTGGTATCGAAGCGATCCGGGAGATTAAAAATTTTTTATGGCAAAAACCTTCAAGAAGCCCGCGCCGGACGCTTATCATCGACGAAGCCGAGCTTCTCACGACGGAAGCGCAAAACGCGCTTTTGAAGATTACCGAAGAACCGCCGGCGTCGTCGCTCCTTATTCTCATCGCATCAGACGTTGAAAGTATTCTGCCGACCATCGCGTCGCGCCTGCCAAAGATTTATTTCGGTACCGTTTCGGAGAAGGCGATTGAGGCATGGCTCGTCGGCGAGCACAACCTCGCAAAGACAAAAGCCGCGCCCCTCGCAAAAAAATCATTAGGCAAACCAGGCCTCGCGTATCGGTTGCTCACGGATAAAACATTCCAGAAAAACCTCGAACTCGCCGAAAAATATTTAAAGAGCCCCGTCGCCGGTCGAAAGGATCTCATCAAAAAAATCATTGACCCCGACGATTTCAACCTCCGGATTTTCCTCGAATCGGTTATAATAAACCTGGCCTGGGAGAAGCCGTCAAAGACGCGATCGGCGCTGTGGCATCGGACGCTTGAGCTCTACGGCAACGCCATGAACTTTGGCCTGAACCCCCGGTTGCAGCTCGAAGCCTTGTTTGCGGCGGCATAGCCCTCAGCAAAAATCATCACATTTTCATTCCATGACTCTTTCGGAACAAATCACAAAAGATCTCGAGACATCTTTCGCGGGCATCAGCCAGAAACTCAAACAAGAGTTCGGGCAGATCCGCGGCAATCGGCCGTCGGTTGAGATGGTCGAAAATCTTCGCGTCAATCTTTACGAACAAAATCTCTCCCTCAAAGAGTTGGGCTCGTTGAGCGTGATTCCGCCGCGCATGATCCAGATTGCTGTTTGGGATCCGGGCGCCGTCGGCGCCGTCATGAACGCCATCACGAACGCGCACCTCGGCCTCTCGGCGACGAACGACGGCAACAACATTCGCGCAACGCTCTCGCTGCTTGGCAACGAACGCCGCGACGAACTCACGAAACTGGTCAAGAAAACCGCAGAAACCGCGCGCATCCATGTACGCAGCAAGCGCGAAGAAGCGATCAAGCGCCTCAAAGACGCTGAGACCAGCAAATCAATCACAGAAGACGATGCGTTCCGCGGCAAAGAAAAAATCCAAAAGGCGACCGAAAAGGCGAATGCCGATGTGGAAGCGCTCGTGAAAGCCAAGCTGGAAGAGCTGGGCGAGTAGCCAAGCCGTTCGAGCCGCGTATTACCGCACCAAAACTGCGGTTTGCGTGGTATCATTAAATGAATGCTCATAGCCATTTTGGTCATCATCGGTCTTTCTCTCTTGATTCTCGGCCACGAAGCTGGCCATTTTTTTGTCGCCAAAGCGCTCGGCATGAAGGTGGACGAATTCGGTTTTGGATTTCCGCCGCGCATTTTTGCAATCAAAAAAGGGGAGACGGAATATAGCTTCAACTGGCTGCCGTTCGGCGGTTTTGTGCGGATCGCCGGCGAGCGCGGGGAGTTCGCCATGCAAGATGAATTAAAGAAAGATGCCGCGGAAGCACCAACGGATGCGGCAGTTTCAACCATGAACGACGAAGAGCGCAAGCGCACATTTTTTGCCCAACCGGCATGGAAAAAATCCCTCGTCATTCTTGCGGGTGTATTTATGAATTTCATCCTTGGCTGGCTTTTCGTTTCCGCCGTCCTCATGATTGGCGCCCCGCAGACACTCGTCATTACCGGGACCGAGCCGAATTCGCCTGCGGCGCAGGCCGGCATCGCGGGCGGCGACGTCATCATGAATTTCAAAGACACCCAAAGTTTTATTTCCTATGTGAACGAACATCAGGGGCAAAAGATCACGCTTCCGATTTTACACAACGGGAAAGAAGTTGATGTAACCCTCACGCCGCGCGTGAATCCGCCGGCGAACGAAGGCTCGCTTGGCGTTCTTCTTGAACAAGGCGGCACCACGCGCGAAAATCCCTTGAATGCGCTCTATGACGGCCTTCTCGATTCCGCAATTATTTTCTGGCTCACCCTTCAGGCATTCGGTCAGCTCGTAAGCCAGCTTTTTATCCACGCAACCATTCCGGCTGGCGTTGTCGGCCCCGTGGGGATCTTTGGCGTCGCGGAAGAAACCGGCAAAATCGGCCTCACGTACCTCTTGCAGCTCATCGGCGTCATTTCGATCAATTTAAGCATCGTAAATCTGCTGCCATTTCCGGCGCTCGACGGCGGCCGTTTTGTGATGATCATCATTGAGAAGATCAAGGGCTCGGCGATCCCCGAAAAGGTGGAAAGCTACGTGAATGGCATCGGTTTTGCCATTCTCATAACGCTTATGATTCTCGTGACTATTCGGGACGTCTGGGGCTTGTTCTAGGCTTAAAATAGGCAAATTTGAGCCAAAAACAGGGGATAAGATGGCCCGCGGCGGAAGTATAATAAGAATATGATCCACCGCGGCGTAGCCTCATTTGGGTTAGACGGCGGCCACTGTCCCCCGTGGCTTTTTGAACGCATGGTGAAGCTCGGGCGCGAGATGGTCCAGGTGCTCATCGCCGAATACGGCCCGGATGAATTTATCAAGAGAATTGCCGACCCCGTCTGGTTCCAATCGCTTGGAACGGTTTTGGCGTTCGACTGGAACGCGTCCGGACTCACAACCATCCTCACCGCAGCACTCAAGGAAGCGATTCGCAGCCAAGAACAGGACCTCGGCATTTTTATCTGCGGCGGCAAAGGGAAGACATCGCGTAAGACGCCGGACGAAATCCGCACCTGGGGCGAGCGACTGTCGTTGCCAACCGCGCCAACCGAAAATCTTGTTTACAACTCAAAGATGAGCGCCAAAGTGGACAGTGCGCTCGTGCAGGACGGTTTCCAACTGTATCATCATGCATTTTTCTTTTCCGTGCGCCGCAATGCGCAAACGGGACGCAAAGAGCTTGGCTCGTGGGCGGTGGTCCAGCAAGGCATGAACACGCAAAAAGCTTCGGCGCGGAGATACCATTGGTTTTCGGAAGACGTGCACGATCTTGTCGAAGAGCCGCATAGCGCGATCACGTCGCCGGTTACCGTGAAGACCGTCCTTGATCTCACGGCAAAAGCGAGCGGCAAGACGCGCGAAATTTCCACGGAACTCGCGCAGTCGGGATATACCACGCTCATGAAAGATATCCAACTCCTCAGGAAACATTCCACGCGCCTCAATCAAATGGTGAAGCTCCAGAACGGCGAAGGCAGGCAGCTCACCTTGCTTAATTTGGAATCAAAAGAGTTCACGTATCACCCGATGATTCACGAAGATTTCAGCCGAAGCAAATATTTGGAAAAAGTTTTGGCGACCGTTTCGGAATATAAGCCGAAGACCTACGAAGAATTAGTCGCCCTCAAGGGCGTGGGGCCCAAGACGGTCCGCGCGCTCGCACTCGTGGGCGAAGTCATTTATGGCGCCGAGCCTTCCTATGAAGATCCAGCGCGGTATAGTTTTGCGCACGGCGGCAAAGACGGGACGCCATACCTCGTGGACCGCAAGACATACGATGAAACCATCACCATCTTGGGCGACGCCGTCCGGAAGACAAAGCTCGCTTCGCAGGAAAAACAGAAGGCGCTCGGGCGGTTATGGGCCTCGCAGGCCAAATAGAGAGCTGGTTCTTTTGTAAGGATTATTGTCCAATACGCCCTATTCGTACCGCAACGCGTCGATGGGGCTTTTTCGCGCTGCCTGGCGCGCCGGATAGAGTCCGAAAGCGACGCCCGTCGCCGTTGATACGACGACGGCGATGACGACGGCTTGGAGCGGGAATGCAAAGACCCAGCTGCTCGAGACAAAGCGCGACACAACCACATACGTGAGCGATACGAAGATGGCGCCAACCGTGATCCCGATTACGCCGCCGACGAACGTGAGCATGACGGCTTCAACCAAGAATTGCTGAAGAATGTCGCGGTCGGTTGCGCCGACGGCTTTGCGCAAGCCAATCTCGCGCGTTCGCTCAATCACGGAAACAAGCATGATGTTCATGATGCCAATACCGCCGACCACGAGCGAGATCGAAGCGATCGCCGTGAGGAAGATGGTGAGAATCGAGGTGATGTTGCCGAGAATGGCGAGGACGTCCTGCTGGGTTTGGATCGTAAAATCATCTTTGCTCGGATCGGTTATCCCGTGGTCTTGCTCGAGAACGGCTTTGATGCGGGACGTCACAAAATTGATGTTGTAGTCGGGATTTGCTTCGACAAGCACGTACTGGTAATAGTTCACGCCGAGCATTTGGTTTTGGGCAACCGTCACGGGGATGAGGACGAGGTCGTCCTGGTTTACGCCGCCGGGGCCGATACCCATCGGTTTCAAAACGCCGGCAACCCGATAGCTCGTATTGCCGAGGCGGAACATTTTACCAACGGGTTCGATATTTTTGCCAAAAAGCGTTTTTGCAAGATCATTTCCGATCACGGCGACGTGGTTGAACGCGTCCACGTCCTGCTGGGTGAAGGGGTAGCCGTCAACAATCGTGTAGTTGCGCATCGGAAAGAAATTTGCGGACACGCCTTGATAGGTGGCGGTGAGATTGTTCTCGCCGTAAACGGCGCTCGCCTGGCCATTCACGATCGGCGCAACGCCGTCGATCGACGGCTCGCGCGAAAGCGCATCCACGTCGTTCGACACGAGAGTTTTGATGATGATGCCTTGCGCCGCGGCGGGTGATTGGAATTTGCCGTTCGTGCCGCCGGGTATCACAAAGACCAAGTTTGATCCGATGCCTTGAACCTGGTTCAAAATATAATCTTGCGCCGACTGGCCGATCGACATGAGAATAATAACCGACGCAATGCCGATCACGATGCCGAGCATCGTCAAAAGCGAACGGGTTTTCCCGTGCTTGAGCGTGGCTTTGGCTGATTTGATGGAGTCGGTCAGTTTCATGTTATTTGAAGAATTCTCCTTCCGAGTGGCGAGGTTTTTTGATGGCCTTATCGCTTTCAACGAGGCCGTCGCGGATCGTAATGATCCGGTCGGCAAACTCTGCGGTGTAGGTTTCGTGCGTTACGAGGATCACCGTGTGGCCGTCGTCGTGGAGCGAATCGAGGATGCTCATGACCTGCGCGCCCGATTTGGAATCGAGGTTTCCGGTCGGTTCGTCGGCAAAAATGACGTCGGGCTTATTGACGAGCGCTCGCGCGATTGCGATGCGCTGTTTTTGACCGCCGGACAATTTTCCAGTCTCGACATGCAATTTTTCCTCCAGGCCCACGGATTTTACCGCTTCTTCGATTAAGGTGCGTCGTTCGACGGGGGAGACGGTTGAGTAGACGAGCGGAATCTCCACGTTTTCATAGACCGTGAGGCGCGAAAGAAGATTGAACGCTTGGAAGACGAAGCCCATCTTCTTATTCCGTACATGGGCCAATTCCTGGTCATTCATATCGTCGATGCTCTTGCCCAGGAATTTATAGGTGCCGCCGGTCGGCCGGTCGAGAAAGCTCAAAATCTGGAGCAAGGTTGACTTGCCCGATCCCGAAGGCCCAATAATAGAAACAAAATCTCCTTTATTGATCGTGAAGCTTACGCCCCGCAAAGCCGAAGTGACGGTGCCTTCGTCCTCGTAATCTTTTTTTAAATTCCGGACGTCGATCATGCTACTGCTTGAGGCCGATATTGATCAGTTGTTCTCCTTCGGTTACGCCCGAGGCAATCTCAATGCTGCCGCTTTGGTCGCTCACGCCCAACGTGACGGGGATCTGCACCGCATTGCCATTCTGCAGGACCTCGACAAAGTTGCCTTGGTCATTCTGCAACACGGCGTATTGCGGAACGATAAGCGCATTCTCGTCGGTTTTCGTGTCGATGGTCACGTTGGCCGTGAGTCCGCTCTTCATGTTTGGATTTTTATCGGTGAATGAAATCTTCACTTTGTAATCAACGACGCCGGAGATGATCGTCTGGGCCGGGTCAACATAAAATATTTTGCCGGGGAATGTTTGCCCCTGGAAAGCGTCGAAGGTCATACTGACCGGATCGCCGACGGAAATTTTGCCGATGTCGGTTTCGGGAACAAAGGCATCGACTTCGAGGCCGTTATCGGAAATAAGGGATGTCATCACGGCGCCCGGCGTGGCGATTTGGCCGACTTTTGCGTTTTGCACCGTGACCGTTCCGGAAACTGGGGCGACGAGCGACGCTTGATCGATCTTTACCTGGATGCCTTGCTCGTTTGCTTGCGCTTGTTCAATTTGCGCCTGCTGTGCTGCGATTTGCTGGGGCGTTGATCCGGCGAGCTTGAGATTGAGCTGGGCTTGGAGCTGCTGGACGGCGATCTTTTGCGATGCGATGTCTTGCATCGCCTTTGTTACGTTCGTGCTCGCCGTGTTTGCTTCGTTTGTGGCGGCCGTGATCGCCGTGTTGTACGCCCCGAGCGTTGAGGTCGAAAGGCCGGCTTCCTGCACGAGCGCGGTGGAAACCGAACTCAAAAATGATTTGATGACGGAAAGGTGATTGAGGGCGCTCGTTATCGCGTCATCGAGCGTTGATGACGGCGTTACGGCATTTATAGTCGCGAGTTCGCTTTGCCAGGCGTTAAGCGCCGCGCTTGCCGCAACGCGACCGTTCTGCGCGTTGATCATCGTCTGCGAGGTGTTGACGTTAAAGGTGAGCGCCGGGGTTGATTGTTCGGCGTTCGTAAAGAAAGCTTGAAGCTGGGTGCGCACGGCATCATTTGCGTTTGCGTATGCCGCGGCGAGCACGTTGTTCACGTTGCCATAATCGTTCGCAAGCGTTTGTTCGCCGCCCGCAAGCGCCGCTTGGGATGCTTCGATGTCGGCTGCTTGCGCGCCAGCCTGGAGATTGGCGAGAGTCGCTTGCTGGGCGTCCACGCTTGCCCGGGCCTGGGCGAGCTGGGCCTGGAGGTCGCTTGTATTGAGGCGGGCAATGACGTCGCCCTGATTCACGTGGTCGCCGACATTTTTATTGACGACTGCAACGGTGCCGCCGTTTTGGAATGCGAGGTCAAGGCTGGTTTCCGGCGTGGTGTTGCCGGTTACCGTGACCGATTCCGTAATTGAGCCCCGGGTGACGGTGATGAGCTGATAGGGATTCCTGGAGTTGCGGGCAATAATAATCCAAATGATGCCGATAGCGAGAACGGCGGCGACAGCGGACCAGATGATTCGTTTGCGGGTCATGGTAGATGGTAATACTGATATGGGCTTCTCGTATTATTATACACCGTGCGCGGTGTTTTATTATCCACAGAATGCGCTTGACGACGGATAAAAGCGGGGTAAACTAGTTAAGGATATTAATTAAGTATATTAACTATTTATGGATTCTATCATATCGGTAGCGAACCTTGTCAAGAGGTTTGGCGAATTCACGGCGGTGAATGACATATCGTTCGACGTAAAGCCGGGCGAAATTTTTGCATTTCTCGGCCCGAACGGGGCGGGGAAGTCGACGACGATTAAAATGCTCACCACCTTGCTCCAGCCGACGAGCGGCACCCTTGTGCTCAACGGGCACAATCCCGTCACCGACCCGAGCGCCGTCAGGAAATCGTTCGGCATTGTTTTCCAGGATCCGAGCCTCGATGACGAACTCACCGCATGGGAAAACATGGAGTTCCACGGGGTAATTTACGGCGTCGAAAAAAGCTTGCGGCGGGAACGGATCAGCCAACTGCTCAAATTCGTCGACCTCGAAGACCGCAAAAACAGCCTCGTCAAGGAATTTTCCGGCGGCATGCGCCGGCGTTTGGAGATCGCGCGCGGCCTTCTGCACCACCCCAAAGTGATCTTTCTTGACGAACCGACGCTCGGCCTCGATCCGCAGACGCGCAACCACATGTGGAGCTATCTCCAGGAATTGAACAAATCGGAAGGGATTACGGTTTTCTTCTCGACGCACTACATGGAAGAAGCCGACCGCGTTGCCCAGCGGATTGCGATCATCGATCACGGCAAGATCGTTGCGTCAGGCACGTCCGCCGAGCTCAAGGCGCAAACCAAAAAAGAAACGCTGGAAGACGCCTTTCTCGAACTTACCGGCCATGAAATCCGAGACGAAGACGCGGGGTCGATTGATAAAATGCGCCGCATGGGCCGCATGTGGCGGGGCGGACGGCGATAACAACCACGATCATGAAAACTATTTACATTCTTTGGCTGCGCGCACTCAAACGATACATTCGTTCCCGATCCCGCATCGTGGGATCGCTTGGCCAGCCGATTCTCTTCTTGCTTGCGCTTGGTTACGGCCTTGGCTCCGTATTCCAGCAGGCGGGGCAGGGGAATTACTTTAACTTTCTCGCGCCGGGCATCATCGGCATGAGCATCATTTTTACCGCGATCTTTTCGGGAATCGAGCTTATCTGGGATCGCCAATTCGGATTCCTCAAAGAGACGCTCGTTGCTCCGGTTTCGCGCGTAAACATCATGATCGGCCGCACGCTCGGCGGCGCGACCGTCGCAACACTCCAAGGGCTCATCGTCTTCATCATTACGCTTTTCTTTGGGTTCCGGCCGTACAGCTGGGGATATGTTCCGCTGCTTATTTTGTTCATGCTGCTCGTCGCGACGCTTTTCACGGCTCTCGGCACCATGGTGGCGTCGCTCCTTGAGGACATGCAAGGCTTCCAGCTCATCATGAACTTCCTCGTGATGCCGCTCTTTTTCCTTTCGGGATCGCTTTTTCCGCTGAACGGCTTGCCGGCAGTGCTTGGCGCCATCGTAAAATTTGATCCGCTTTCGTACGGTATCGATGCCTTCCGTTGGGCGCTTCTTAATATGTCCAATTTCGGTCCCGGCGTCGATTTTGCCGTCCTCGCCACGGTCACCATCGTTTTCGTCGGACTCGGCAGCTATTTCTTCTCGAAGATCCAGGTATAAAAGATCCAGGTATAAAAACCGGCCGATCGCTATATTACAGCAACCAGCCGGATGGCAATAGTTTTCCGTGGAGGGTTGAGATGAGCACGTGGCCCGTCACGATTGTCGTGAGAAGCGCCGCAACGCTCGGATACGTAAAAAAGCGGTGCAGACGCGGATGTCCTTTTCCATTCAAGTAAAGGCTAAGGGTGAGAAATACTGCCGCGGGACTTACGCCGCATGTCATATGGATGAAATACAGATGCCCGTGGTGATTCAGTTCTGGGACAAAAAACATTCTCGCCGTTTCGATTCCCACAAAAAGAAATCCGACGGCGAAAAGCAATGTGCCGATTGAATGGCGATGTTGATCGAGCGCATCCCAATTTTTTTGCGGCACGACGCGCGATGCACGCCCCCAGAGAACCGTCTGTATGAGGGAATAGGCGATTACGGCCTCCCAGAAATAGGCGTAGAGCTTGAATACGTCGGTTACATTCACGGAACCTCCCAAAAAGCTGACCTCAGCCTATCATGCCGGTTGCGAACAATCAATTGCGCTCTATAATGAAGCTATGGCAAAAGTCCAATGGAATAAAGTGACGTGGTACTCCAAGCTGATCGCGCTCGTCATTTTTGTCATCTTTCCGTTCGTCGGATTTTTCTGGGGCGTGCACTTCGGCCAACTCATAGAAATCGCAAAGCAAGCCAAACAGGCGGGAGCGAATACGTCATACACACCGCCGATTCCGGAATACTACACAAACCCTTCCGAATGGCAGGCTGATCGCAATAACGCGGGCGGCTACAGCATTCTGTATCCCATTGATTTCCAAGCGACTTATAGCTATTCGCCGTCGCCCACGACCAACTGGAGTCTTCGTTCAGCGGGAGAGCCGG
>DATKNI010000038.1:0-30990 GCA_035541415.1 Minisyncoccota bacterium
TTTCACTCCTCTTTTCCGTTGTCTTTGAAATCATTGTCGCCGTCACATTCCTCACGATCGCCATAGCCCTTATCTCTCGATATATCTATCTCGCATTCCTGCTTATCATTCTTCCGCTTGCATGGCTTTCATGGGTGATTCCCAAGATGGAACACCATTTTGTGAAGTGGTGGAGCACGTTCTTCAAGTGGACGTTCTTCCCGGCAATTTCCATTATGTTCGTTTACCTCGCCATGCTTTCGGTCACGGTGACCAATGGCAACGTGAGCGTGAAAGACGCGCAGGTCCAGCCGATAGACTCCCAGAAGGGCTCGCCCTTGCTTGCCGTCTCGACGGCGATTGGCGGCAACTCCAACCTCATCCAAACCGCACTCGATGAAATTTTGATGGCTGGCCTCTGCCTTGGCGGCCTCTTTGCGGCGAACGAACTCTCTATTAAAGGAGCAGATACGGCAATCCACGGCCTTACAAAAGTGAAGGATGCGGCCGTGGGCTACGTTGGGAAGGAAGCCAAAAAAGGAGCCCGCTACACGTACCAGCGCGTTGGCGGCCAGAAGCTCAACGAGCGCCTCCAAAGGAGCAGAATCCCCGGCGTCAGCCGTTTGGGTACTGCAATGCAAGATGTCACGAAAAAGGGCGGCAAAGATCTTGTTAAGAAAGAGGCTGAAAATCTCCATCTTGGGGATCGGGGCGATGATGAATTGGAGCGCATGCTGCAGGGCGCACGGCCCATGGACCGCAAACTCGCGATTCTCGGAGAATATCAGAAGCGGGACAAACTCGATAAAGTTAAGTCCATTGATGGCGTTGATTTGAGTACCTGGCTCCAGCGTCCCGATAGTGAACGCGCGTTCAAGGATTATGATCATGGCAAACTCCAGAAGGATATCGATAATTCTCTGAACTCCGATAAGACAATGCGCGCGGTCGCAAAGAAGCAGGGCAGCGTCATGGTGGCCGATACCAATAACTATCTCGGCAAGGGCGTGAACGCCATGGTTCCTGCCGTTGACCTTTCAAGAAGAGCGAGCGAAGAGGCTAGAAAGGCTCAGGACGTTGGAGACAAACTTGAGGAACGCAAAAAGAAAGGTGAAAATATCAGCGATGCCGACATCAACCTCAACAAGCAAGAGGTTTCAAAAGCCGAAGCTGCCCGCAAGGCCGCCAATGCCGCCATGGATGATGTTACCGTTGTTGATACCGAAGGCATACTCGACGAAAAGGCCAAGGGAGCAGAGGTAAAAGCTGGCAACCTTATGCGTGCAGCGTCGAAGAAATTCTATGCAGGCAAAGACGCCTCTGACATCGGGAAATCCAACCCTGGCGCCATCTTTGATGGCAAGGCCCACTATGGCTTGGATGAACGGTCTCTCAAAGCTTTGAGCCGTGCGGTTTCACACGGAATCGCGTCCGAAATTCCGAGCGTTGTATCAAAGATCACCGGCAAATTGGATAGCCAATCAAAGCTGGAAGCGCTCGCTGCGGAATGGCACGGCGCCATCATCGACGCTTATGAATATGATGCTGAGAAACGCGGCCAGCTTCTTGATAGTTTCAAGAAAGTTATGGGTAATAAATTATTGTTCGCGAGCAGCGAAGCCCCTGCTCCAGTAGCTGCGGCCGGAGGCGGAGGCGCTGCTCCTGCGGCCGGGCATTAATTAGAATCCTATGCTTACCATCACCCAACAACAGGCACTTAATAGATGGGACCTTCTCACTGAACCGCTTCGAGAGGCTTTGTTTTCCGATGTGAATGCAGATTTTATCGAAAAAGTCTGCCAAAAAGAAAACGTCCCTCCGCGCATGCAAGCCGAAGTCTCTGGAATCGCCGGCTACGTTCTCATGGGCTTCTTGCACCCGGGCGATCTTGCGGAAGAACTCGTAGAAGAGCTCAAACTCGACAAGCGCACCGCGCAAGACATTGCGGACGCCATCAACACCCGCATCTTTGTCCCGCTCCAGCAGGAGATCGATAAAGTCTATGGACCAGTCACAAAGACAGCGGCCATCCCGCTTTCGAAAGTGTCCGAAGGGAAATTTGGGGTGTCTGCTTCGACCGCCGCTTCTTCCCCGATGTCCACCACCAAGATCCCGGCGGTTTCCGAAGGAAAGTTTTCCGCGTTTGCTATGACCGCTTCGCAATCGGCATCTTCGCTCTCACAGACCGGATGGTCAAAGACGCCAGCATCAGCAGTGGCGTCGGGCGCGGCGAAGGTGACGAATCCTGCGCCCTCCAACGAACCGGCTCCGATGATTCTCCACGAAGATGCAACGTTCACGGCATCGGAAAGGGCGAACGACATCCATCTTGCGCGTCCGGGCGGGGGAGCGGAGGTTTCGCTCGAAGGCGTGAACGCACAGCAAAAAATTAAACCGGCCGTACTTGAACTGGGCACGCTCGCAAAGACTCCGGGACAATCCACCGGACCGAACTTCGTCCACTATTCCCAATTCCAAGTAAACCCGTCTCAGCCAAGCTCATCGGAACCGAAATCCGAAGCACCGTCTGCGCCGCGTACCGTGACGCAAGTCACCGCTCCCGCCGCAGTTCCGGGAACAGGATCTCCGAAAACGCCGACATCGGCAGGAGCGGCAGCAACAACACCCGCCGCGGCACCGACCCAACCCACACCGCCCACAAAGCCCGCATCATCCCCGGTGCAAGTCCAGTCCGGACCGCTTGCGCAAATGATTCAGCCGAAGCCGCCCGCTGGAACGATCCCGATCCCCAAGCCACCCCAACCGCCACAAACATCCAAACCTATTCTCCCCGGCGCGCCAATGACGCCGCCATTGCCTTCGCCTCCGCCGACCAACCCGCCGGCCAACCCGGTCAAGAAAAATTATCCATAAAACCCTCCAATATGGAGGGTTTTTCGTAAAAATGGCTTATAATAAGGAAAAGTATGCAGTTTCAAGTTCCTCAATTTATTGAAACCGAAGATAAAGTAGTGGGACCGTTCTCGATCCGGCAATTTGCTTATGTTGGCGTTGCCTGTCTCATAAGTGCGATTTTCTACTTTATGGTTTCAACCTGGCTTGCGGTTCTCGCGGCTTTCGTCCTTATCGGCGGAGCGCTCGCGCTTTCCTTTGTAAAGATCGAGGGGCGGCCTCTCGTCACGATCCTCACGTCCGCCGCCAACTTTTATTGGAAGCCGCAAACCTATGTGTGGAAGCCGGAATCGACGCCTCCCGCAAAGAAACCAGCGAGCGCTCCCGCCGGAAAGCCAACCAGTTTTATAGATAAGCTTGCCGCCGCCGGAGGAGGAAGCCGTCCGAGCGGAACTTCGGCGAGCGCCCTCCCGCACACAACCCAAGCGGCCCCAACCCAAGCGTCCCCATCACAAGCGTCCCCATCACAAGCGCCGATGCGGCGTGAATCGAGCGGTGGCGGCGGATCGTTTGAAGATATGCTCGCCGGCGTTCTTGCGCAAAAATGGGAAGCGGTGAAACAAAACCCGGCGACCGCGGCAAGCATCGCCGGCGATTCGTCGCTTCATAAAAGCTGGCAGAGCGTGCAAACCGGCGAAGTGCAAAAAATGTCGAGCACCCAGCTCGTCGAGCGCACCATGAATGAGCGATATCAGATCCTCCAGAAAATCACCGGCGACCGAACCGCCGCGAAACGGGTTGATTATAGATAAAGAAGAGTAAATATGGGAAAATAAATCGTATGGCGCTTCCTTCAAAACAAGATCTCGGCAATTCGCTCGATCTCGTGGACATCAAGGAGATCCGCGACGACGTCGTCATCCTAAAAGACACGAGCCTCCGCCAAATTATCATGGTGGGCGGCGTGAACTTTGCGCTCAAGTCCGAAACCGAACAGGGAATCCTCATCCAGGCGTATCAAACCTTCCTCAACACCGTTGAGTTCCCCCTGCAAGTCATCATCCATTCGCGAAAAGTAAACGTGGACAATTACATCAACAAGCTTCTCGCGCGCAAAAACGAGGAGCAGTCGCCGATCCTCCAAAACCAAATCGATGAATACGCCGAGTTCGTGAAAGGGTTCGTGGCAAAGAACGCGATCATGGAAAAAACATTTCTCGTTGTCGTCCCATTTTTCCCGATTGGCGCCTCAATCCCGGGAACCCCCAAAGGCATGTTCGACGGCCTGCCGTTCCTCGGTTCCAAAAAACCAAGCGCCGCCGCCCAGGCAAAATCGCAAGAAGAAGCCGACCGCTCATTCAACGAAAACCGCAGCCAGCTCGTCCAGCGCGTGAGCCAGGTGACAAACGGGATTTTGAGCATCGGCCTCGAGGCCACCGTACTCGGCAACCAGGAGTTGATAGAGCTTTTCTATAATTTTTACAACCCGCAGACGGTCGAGCGCGGCACCAACCTCACGGACAACCCTGCGGTAGGCAATCATTAAAATTTGATTAACCCATGCCCGACCAAGCTTCCGACAATTTCAAAGACATCAAAAAGATCATCGCGCCGGCCGGCGTGCAGATCAACCCCAATTTTTTGAAGATCGGCGACAAGCTCGCCAAAACATTTTTTGTATTTTCATATCCACGGTATCTTTCCACGGGATGGTTCGAGCCGCTCATTAATTTGCCGAATCTTTTCGACGTGAGCATCTACGTAAACCCGATCGACACGGGCGTCGCTTTAAAAAATCTCCGCAAAAAAGCGGGCCAGCTTGAATCACAGATCGCCGACGAGCAGGAAAAGGGCCTCGTCCGCAACCCGGTGCTTGAGACCGCCGTGCAGGACGTCGAAAACCTCCGCGACTCGCTCCAGCAATCGGAAGAAAAGCTTTTCGACACGGGCGTATACATCACGATCTACGGCGACAACGAAGACGACCTCGCAAAACTGGAGAGCAAGCTCGTCGGCATGATGGAAGCCAAGCTCATCTATTTGAAGCCCGCGCTCTTCAACCAGCTCGAAGGCCTTTTCACGGTTCTCCCGCTCGACTCCGACAAATTGCAGATTTACACGCCGATGAACACCGGCCCGATCTCCTCATTCTTCCCGTTTGTTTCAGAAGATCTTTCTTCGAACGAAGGCATCATGTACGGCATCAACTTGCACAACAACAATCTCGTCATCTTTGACCGTTTTTCGCTCGAAAACGCAAACCAAGTGGTGTTCGCAAAATCCGGCTCGGGCAAATCGTACACCACAAAACTGGAGATCATCCGCTCGCTCATGGCGGGCGTCGACATGGTGCTCGTGATCGATCCGGAAAACGAATACGACAAGCTCGCCAAGACGTTCGGCGGGAGCATGTTCAACATCTCGCTCTCGGGGCACGAGCACATCAACCCGTTCGACGTGCCGCTCATTCCGGACGGGGAGACGCCGTCCGACGTTCTGCGCTCGCACATCGTGACGCTCGCAAGCCTGCTCAAGCTCATGCTCGGCAAGATCAGCGCGGAAGAAGACGCGCTCCTTGACCGCGCCATCACGGAAACGTATGCCTCGCGCGACATCGTCGCGGGAGCCGACTTTACCGGCAAGGAGCCGCCGCTTTTGAGCGACCTCGAAACGGTCTTGCGCAACCTGGAAGGCGGCAAAGACCTCGCGGAAAAATTATATAAATACACCAAGGGCAGTTTTGCCGGCTTCCTCAACCAGCCGACGAACATCGACGTCAATAACCGCCTGATCGTGTTCTCGATCCGCGACCTCGAAGAGGAATTGCGCCCCGTCGGCATGTTCGTGGTTTTGAACTTCATTTGGTCCCTCATCCGCGCAAGGCTCGCCAAACGCCTCCTTTTTATTGATGAAGCGTGGATCATGATGAAAAACGAAGACAGCGCCACGTTTTTATTCGGCCTCGTAAAGCGGGCCCGCAAATATTATCTGGGCGTTTCGACGATCACCCAGGACGTTGAAGACTTTTTGCGATCGCCCTACGGCCGGCCGATCATCACGAACTCATCCATTCAGTTGCTTTTGAAGCAGGCCCCGGCAACCATTGATATTGTTGCGAAAGCTTTCGACCTCACCGAAGCAGAAAAGAGCTTCTTGCTCGGCGCCGAAGTCGGCACTGGCATATTCTTTGCCGGCAAACGCCACGTTGCAATCCAAATCGTGCCTTCATATTTTGAAGACCAAATCATCACAACGAATCCCGAACAATTGCTCGAGGAAAAAGATGCGCTCTAATTACACTGACTTTTGATTACGCTGCTTTCTGATTGGATTGTCGGGTGTCGTTATTCTCATCCTCGCCGTCTTCCTCCTCCTCTTCCTCCTCATCTTGCGGGTAATCATCCGTTGGCGTGTTTTCGAATAACCGCTCTTGCATGACGCTCTCGGGTTCGCGCTCTGATTCGGTAAGGCTGATGTCTTCCGGTTCCTTTTCTTTTTCTTCGCCTTCGGCGACCTCGCCGCCTGCTTCCTCGGTTTGAGCCCCGGATCCGCCGCGGCCTTCGGACGCTCCCGCACCTTCGCCAGCGCCGCCCGCAACTTCCAAATTTTCTTGGGTAAGCTGCTCGGTTTCCAAAGCAGTTTCGGTAGTTGCGGCTGACGATCCAACGTTTTCCAACTCTTCGATTCCTTCTTCGTTGCCCTCAAGCACGCCTGCAATTTCGGCCGCCTGTTCAATTCTTCTTGTAAACCGATTCGGATGATTGTAGGCAAACCATGCAAAACACCAGGCGAGCGTCCACAGGGGGAATTCTTGGACTACGGGGATGAGCTTTAAGAGCGTGACCACGGCGTCGGTGATGACAATGACAGTTCCCGCCTTAAAGATGATGCTTAAAATAAAAACCATCCCGCCGGGGACTCCTTCTATGTCGCCAACGCCCGGGATCAAGCTCAGGATGTCCATAATGACGCACGTAACCAGGCCAAGGATCCCGACGATGAGGGACATTTTTTTTGGTTGACCTGCCTGCGCCTCGTCCATATATGGTAAGGATATCACGAAACGGCGCGCCGGGATTTAGTAACAGAGCCCTGGGAAAGCGTTTGCTACAATTAAAGAGAACCTATGGCGAACTTTCGCATACAATGGCGGCTTGGATTTATGGCTCTCGCTTTCGTGGCGTTTTCCGCCGCGACGAGCGCTCACGCCGCCGGTCCGCAGTTTTTCATAACGTGGAAGGCGAGCGGGAGCTATGCCCCGTCGGGCTTCTCCGGGAAAGTCCTGCCAACGTATGGATCGCAAATAACCGCCTCGCTTGAACTTATCTCGGGCGGTGTTCCGCTCGACCTTTCGGGACAAAAAATTTTCTGGTATGTGAATGAAACGCTCATTGGCGGAGGTCTGGGGGCGCAGAGCATCACCTTCCCGCCGATCGGCCAAGCTCCCACCAGCATGACGCTCAAAGTCGAATTGCCGAGCTATCGAGGGGCCACGCTCATAAAAACCATCTTGATTCCTATGGTTCCGCCGCAAGTGGTGCTTGTTGCGCCGTATCCCGGCGGGCAATTCTCCGCGAATCCCGTCACCCTCACCGCGATTCCTTATTTTTTCAACGTTACCTCGTCGGCCAGCCTATCATATCGGTGGACCGTAAACGGCCAATCGTCGGCTAATGCCGAAAATCCCCAGATTGCCCAAGTTGCGCTTCCAAACGGCACCGCGGCTGGCACATCATTCCCGATTTCCGTCACCATAAGCAACGCCAAGGATTCCACGCAAGCGGTCGCAACGCAAAATCTTGTCTATCAACCATCGCTGTAGCATGAAAAAGATTTTTGCCATCCTTGCCGTCCTAGCACTCAGCATTTTCTTTGTTCCTGCAACACACGCCGTGAATATTTCACTCACATTCCCTTCAAACGGAACAGGCAACAATCCTTGTTCTGATCCAACGTCCAACGGCTGCAGCCCCGGCGCCGTCATCAATTATTTCTATCAATTTATTTTGCTCGTGGGCGGGATTGCGGCATTCGGCGCGATCGTCTACGGCGCCATAAAATACATGGCCTCAGCGGGAAATCCATCGGGCGCGCACGAGGCAAAAGAGTGGATTTACAGCGCCCTTCTCGGTGTTGCGCTCCTCGCCGGAGCCTACCTTATCTTGACTGTCGTGAATCCCGCCCTCACCCAGCTCAACCTTCCGAGCAACCTCCCCAAAGTCGATCCTAATTTGACCAGCGGAACCGGAGGCACGGTCTGCGGCACCCAAACCTGCGCGCAAAACCAGACGTGTAAAACCGTAAATGGAAGTCAAATCTGCGTCACAAATCCATAACCACATGAAACGCTATTTCATCATTCTCGGGGTAATCGTTGCCATCGCGGCCGTTGCGGTGATCGGCCTCTTTATATGGAAGCAATTTGGCAGTGCTGCACCGGGAAGCGTGGGTACGGGAACCACTGGCTCCCTGCCCTCAACGGGCACGCAGGGTTCGAGTGGCGGAACGAGCGGGGGAACGAATACTGGCGGATCGGGAAGCACCGGATCCTCATCCGACGCGGGACAAACGAATGTCCCCGGCGGTCCTGGCATAGTTGCCGGCAGTTTCGGATCGCTTTCTAACGATCCTGTCCTTGCCTACGCCGTCCTTCCCACGAATACCGTCATGGCCCTTGAACCGAATGGCGTTGTTGCAACGATAACGAATGGCCAAACATCGTATCTTAGCTCCTCGACGGCTGCCAATGTTATCGGCGGCTCCTTCTCGGCTGACGGCAAAAAAGCTTTGCTCACCTTCAACGCAAACAGCAATGTCCCCCAAACCAGCATTTTCGACGTTTCCTCATCCAAATGGACCGCCCTTCCGCAGGGAATGGAATCGCCGGTCTGGTCGCCTGTGAAAGGCGACTCGCGCATCGCCTATTTTGCCGAAGGCAAATCCGGCACGGAGACTCTTTCGACAATTGATACAGCAAATCCCAAGAAGTCCCCGGTGAACCTGCTCACCTTGCACGCAAACGACCTCACGATCCAGTGGGTCGGCCCTACGCAGTTCATCCTTGCCGATAAAGGAACCGACTATACTCCTGGCTCAATTCTCTCTTTTGATAGCTCGCAGGGCACGATAACGCCGGTTACAACGGATATCTTCGGCCTTGAGACGCTCTGGAGCACTGTTTCAAAGAACAACCCCACGCTTGGACTGCTCTTTATTGCCGGCAACGGCGGCGTCGGCGGAAGCCTTCAGCTCATAAACGCCGCAAAAGGCACTCCGCAGAGCCTTGCCGTGACCACGTTGCCCGCAAAGTGCGGCTTTGGCCTCGCGACAAGCACCGTTCCTGCTGCGGCCGCAACGAGTACGGGGGCGAACGCGGCTACGAGCACCGGCGGAACGGCGAAGACAACTTCAACCGCAACCGCAGCCGCACCTGCGTCAACGAATTATCTGGCGCTCTTCTGCGGCATCCCGCACGACCAGAATGCATTATCGCTTGCGCATTTGCCCGACGATTACAACCAGATGGCGCTCTTCACGTCGGATGACATTTATGAAATCAATACGCAAAACGGCGCGATCACCGTTCTCTGGTCAACGACTTCGCAACACATGGATGTGACCGATGTGAGCACGGTGGGCGGCGCGGTATTTTTCATCAACCGCTACGACAACAAACTTTATACGTTCACCGTGCAGCAGTCGCAATAGATTTGGATTGCTCTCAAATAAAAATCCTCCCGCAGAACGGGAGGATTTTTTTAATTATTGCTGGGCCGGTTGTTCCGGCTTTGGATCATTTGCAATTGGTTTAATGATCACGTAGCGCTCCTTGCCGGCGCCGGCGCTTTCGGTGCGCACTTCCGGATGGATCGCAAGCTCCACATGGACGAGGCGGCGTTCATAGGAATTCATCGCCGGCAGGGAAACGTCCGTTTTGGTGGCGAGCGCCTTCTTTGCCGCGGCGCGCGCGAGCTCAGCGATGAGGTTTTCGCGCTCTTGGCGATAATTATTCACGTCGAGGAAGATTGTTTCGGCGCCATTCCGCTTTGCAACCATCTGGATGAGATGATTGGCGCTCTCGACGATCGATGGAAGATTTTCACGGATCAGATTCTGGTCTTCATAAATGAAGAGCGTCGCGTGCTTTTCCTGCGCCTTCACCTCAAGGCGGTAATCCTTGAACCCCATGAGGTCGAATGTTTTTTTGATGAAACTTTCCCAATCCATAGTTCTGGTACTATTTCATATTTTTTTAATAAAATCAAGCACGATTGCGATCGCGCTCGAAAAAAATACAGTGAAAATATCGACGCTAGTTGCCGTACTTTGCTTGGAGATGCTTGTTCACAAAATACTGCTGGACCACTGAAAAAAGCGAGGAAAACAGCCAGTACAAGGCGACTGCCGCCGGAAGGCTGTAGAAGATCACGATTGTCATGATCGGGCCTATAAACGACATCTGGCGGGCAATCCGCTCGGCGGGCGACGGGACGTGATCCTTTGGTTGTTTATAAATGGCGAGGCGAGCCTGCACGTATTGCGCGAGCGCGGCGAGGATGAGCAGCGTCCAGCTTGGCACGGCAAGATTGATAAACCAGAACGTTGTGTTGAGCGCTCCCGGATTCGGAACGAAATGATACAGCCCGGTGATCTGTCCGGAGCCGAGGCCTGAACGGAGCGCCCAGTAGAGCGCAATCAAAATAGGCAGCTGGATTAAAAGCAAAAGAAAGCTGGAGAACGGATTGACGCCGTGTTCTTTGTAGAGCGCTATAAGCGCTTCCGATTGTTTTTGGATGTCATTCTTGTGCGTCTCTTGGATCTTTTTTACCTGCGGCTGGATGCGCTGCATGAGCATCTGCTGTTTGGCGCCTTTGTGGAAAAACGGGTAGAGGATCGAGCGGAGGAGGAGCGTGACCATAATGATCGCAAGCCCCAAGTTGTGGAGCGCGATCGTATCGTAAAAATAAATCAGCACGTTCAGGATCGGCTGATAAAAAATAGTTTGATACCAATTCATGGTGGGCGTCGTTTTTGCGATTCGTTGCAGTGAGCGTTTTACTAGCGGATGCTTTTCGCTGATTTCGCGAGCGCGTCGCGAAACTCTTTCCGCGTTGCCGTGCGGACGCCGGGCTGCACTATGAGAATTATATCCTGATTGCCCCGAATGGCATCATGGAGCACCGACTTGGCCTGGCGCTTCCAGAAATTTCTCTTGGCGGCAGTTTTTTCTACACTCTTCCCAACCACAACGCCGACCCGAAGTCCTTTTGCGTCGTTCTTTTTTATTTTTAATGAAAAAAGTGGGGTTCGCATCGTGGAGAAACCTCTCGACTGGAACTCCGCACGAGGAAGGCGCTTCGCGGCGGGCATGAATTAGACGGTGAGTTTTCTCCGTCCTTTGCTCCGACGGCGCGAAAGCACGCGGCGGCCGGTTGCCGTTCGCTGTCGGGCTAAAAATCCGTGGGTCCGACGGCGCTTTTTCTTTTTGGGGTTATACGTCTGCGACATGCCTATGATAATATCACAAAAAAATTTTAAAGCAATAGCAAATTTTTCTTTCCGTACGGCGCTTAGAATCGTTATGCACACGAAATCCCCAAAACGTCTCGCGCAAGCTCTTTGACAAGATCCATCGCTTTGATAAATAATGAACCATACCCAAACTATTTCACCATGGATCTCGATCAAATTTGGCAATCAACGCTTGGTGAGATGGAAGTTCAGATCTCACGAGCTCACTATGTAGCCTGGGTGAAAGATAGTCGCCTTATCGATAAGAAAGATGGGACGCTCTACGTTGCCGTTGCAAACAATTTCACAAAAGAATGGATCGAGAGCAAGTACCAGAAGAATTTATTGGGCATTTTGCGCAATCTGGACAGCTCGGTGAAGAAAATTGAGTTTGTTGTTGGTCCGAAAGCTGCGGCAATTGCCCGCCAGGCGCCCCAAGCAACGCTTGCGAAGGCCGAAATCATGGATCTCGACTTTAAAACCGACCCGGAAACGGGCCTCAATCCAAAATACACGATGTCTTCGTTTGTGGTCGGCCCCTCGAACGAGCTCGCATTCGCCGCCGCATCGGCAATTGTGGACGAAATCGGCCGGAAATATAATCCATTCTTTGTGTATGGCGGCGTTGGGCTTGGTAAAACGCATTTGATCCAGGCGATCGGCAACGAAATCGTCCGGAAACACCAAGGGAAGGTGCGGCCCAAATACGTTGCCTCCGAACAATACACGCGCGACATCGTCTGGGGCATCAGGAATGACCGCATCGAGAGCATCAAGAAGAAATACCGCGACGTAGACGTCCTCATCATCGACGATATCCAGTTTATCGGCGGCAAAGACAAAACAGAAGAAGAATTTTTCCATACATTCAACGCTCTCTACGAGAATAATAAGCAAATCATCATTTCATCGGACCGTCCGCCGCAGTCCATCCCCACGCTTGAGGAACGGTTGCGCTCCCGTTTTGAGGGCGGCCTTATCGCCGACATTGCATACCCCGAATTCGAGACTCGCGTAGCCATCATCAAGGCAAAACTGCAGGATATGAACCGCCAATTGCCCGATCCGGTGGTGGATGTGATCGCCAAAAAACTCAGGAAAAATATACGCGAATTGGAGGGCGTGCTCAAAAAGATCCTTTTCTACGAGGAACGGAAGCAAACCGAGATCACGGAAGATATTGCGAGCGACATCATTGAGAAGGCGACCCAAAACTTGTCGCGCCGCGTTAACGACTCGCAGATTCTGAAGGCGGTCGCCGAGTTCTTCAATATTTCAGTTGAAGACCTTGTGAGCCACAATCGCCGCAAGGAAGTTGTCGAGCCGCGACAAATCGCGATCTATCTTCTTCGGGATATCTCCGAACTTTCATATCCATACATTGGTGAGAAGTTGGGGAGAGATCACACTACTGCAATACATTCCTACGAAAAGATCAATGAAGAAGTGAATCGCAATCCAGCTCTAAATCAGAAGATATTAATGATTAAGGATATGATATTCAAGAGTTAATAACAGCCTGTCCGCGAAAAAATTCAGATCTTAATCAATAACCGCAACAGAAATTAATTTTATCCCCACAACGCAGTGCGTAATAGTCTTAATAAAATTAATTTCTTATATCTTAAAAAAATATTAATACTATAATCGCGTTATGAAATTTATCGCCATCCGATCAAACATTAAAGACGCAATTTTAGTTATTGAAAAAGCGACCGGAGAAAATCAAAATCTCCCCATTTTAAAAAATGTTCTCATTGAGACGGACAACGACGGAGTGACATTCCGTGCGACCAACTTGGAAATTGCGGTGAGTAATAAAGTTGCCGGCAAAGTGATTGAGAATGGAAAAATAACCATACCCCTCAGCCTCCTTTCGAGCCTTATTGGAACTATTGCGAGCGACCGGTTGAATTTTGAGAAGAAAGGGAATGACATGCAGGTTGCGACGGATAATTACAGCGCCGTGTTGCACGGGCTTTCTGCGGAAGATTTTCCGATCACGCCGAAAATAAAAGGGGAGGGCGGCCATTTAGACATAAAAGCCGCATTTCTCAAGGAAGCTATCCAGCAAGTGACCGTTGCGTCGCAGTTTTCCGATCTTCGTCCGGAATTAAACAGTGTTTTATTCGACTTTTCCCTTGAATCACTCAAATTAGCTTCCACCGACGGGTTCCGCCTCGCAGAAAAAACATTGCCGGCAAATATGTTCACTGCCAAAAACCTCGAACCCGTGCGAATCCTGGTTCCCTTAAAGACGGCGCTTGAACTTGCGCGGATTGTGAAAGACGATGAAACGATCCGGATGACGATGGACGAGAATCAGGTGCTCTTCAAAACGGAAAAAACGGAGCTTATCTCACGTTTAATCGAAGGATCCTTCCCGGACTACTCCGCAATCGTCCCGCACGAATTCCAGGCGGAAATTGCGGTTGATAAAAACGAGTTTGTGAACGCGGTGAAACTCTCCGGTATTTTCGGCCAGAAAAACAGCGAGGTTAAAATTAAAATCCACCAAAACAAGAAGGCGATTGAGATGAGTTCGGCTGACCAAGCGCTTGGCGAAAACGTTTCCACGCTGGCCGCAAAAATCAAAGGCGACATTCCAGAAGTTTATTTCAACTGGCGCTATCTCGGCGATCCATTGAAAGCTATTAAAACCGACGATATTTTTATCGGCCTCCAAGAAGAAGCAAATCCGGCGCTTATTCGCTCCACGAGCGACACGTCGTTCTTCTACGTTTTAAAGCCGATTTTGAAATCATAAGAATTGTGCCAGCGGCTGTGCTCGCGGAAGCGAGCGAAAGAGGGCAGTGAAAAACTGCCCTTTTTATTATCCGTTGTTCGGTGGCGCACTTGGAGCATTCGGGAACGACCCTGAGTTTACATTACTTTGGCTTGTGAGAATCGAGGGATTATACGAAACCCAATTTTGCACGCCGGCCTCCCAATCTTTATATTGCGGATCGATATTCGGATTCGAGGGAACTGGTCCGGCTGGATTATCTTTTGAGATGTAGTACAGCGTGGAATGGATTTGCCCGTCAATCAGATATTGGCCGGCAAGAATCGGTTTTGGCTCGGACGGCGGATCGGGTGGGATAAACGTGGAGTTCGGAACCAGCGGCAACACTTTATTCAGAAAATCGCTCCACATCGGAACGGCGGCCAAGATACTCGAACCCTGGCGCTTCATCGGGGTATTGTCGTTATTGCCCGCCCAGACGCCCACGACGAGCGATGGCGTGTATCCCATGGCCCACGCGTCGCGATAGTCGTTTGAGGTGCCGGTTTTGAGGGCAACGTCATAGCCGGGGAAAACCGTGAGATTCTGGCTTGCCTGGAAGAGCGGCGCGCGCGCAGAAGGATCGGAGAGGACGGCGTTTATGAGGCGCACTGACTGTGCGTCGGCGACCGTGCTTGTTGAATCCTGGTACTCTTCAAGCGTGTTGCCGCTTGCGTCCTGGACGGAAAGGATCATCGATTGATTGTGCTTCACGCCCTCCTGCGAAAGCACCGAATAAGCCTCGGTGAGGTCAACGAGGTGTACGGCGCCGCCGCCCAAGACGAGCGACAAACCGTATTGGTTTGGATCGGCAAGCGTTGTCACGCCGAAATTCTTGATGTTATCAATGGCGCGCTGTTCGCCGACGAGATACAGCATCTGTACGGCGGTGATGTTCACGGATTGGGCGAGGGCGTCGCGTGCGGTCATCGGCCCGGTGAACGTTCCTTCAAAGTTCTGCGGGTGGTAACAGCCTTTCGTGCTCGAAGCTAGGAAGTTCGGAATCGATGGGCATGAAGGATCCGTGCTGAACTCCGTTGGCACGTTATAGAGGATGGTGTCCGGCGTGTATCCTTCCTCGAACCCCGTCATGTAGACGAATGGCTTGAGCGACGATCCCGGCTGGCGCAAGCCTTGCGTCGCAACGTCGAAGTTCCCGGAATTTTTTACGTCGAAGTAGTCCACGGAACCCACAAGCGCGAGGATTTGTCCGGTCGTTGGGTCTTGGGCAACCAAGGCGGCATTATTCGAATCGTAAAGCTGTTTGTCGCGCGCAACGCCCGCCGTGACGGCCGCTTCGGCCGCCTGCTGCATGTCCCAGTTGAGCGTTGTGATCACCTTGAGGCCGCCGCGGTCAACCATGTTCTCGCCATATTTTTGATAGAGATATTGTTCCACGGCCATCACGAAATGCGGGGCACGGATGCCGCCGCCGATGCCGCTTTCGGATTGCGGATTAAACGTGAGTTTATAAGCAAGAGCATCGTTCAATTGCTGCTTGGTGATTTTTCCAGCCGAATACATCTTGTTGAGCGTGAAGTGCTGGCGTGCGATCAATTCATCGGTGTGGGAGCCCCACGGGGAATAGTAGGAGGGCGCTTGCGGAAGCGAAGCGAGAAGCGCCGCTTGGGCAAGGTTGATTTGGGTGACGGGTACGCCGAAGTACGCCTCGCTTGCAGTTTCGACGCCTGAAATATTCGGGCCATAAGGCACTTCGTTTAGATAAAGGTCGAGGATTTGATCCTTTGAATAATAATTATTGAGTTTTACCGCAAGGACGAACTCCTTGAGTTTGCGGGAAAGCGTTTGGTCGAGCGTGAGGAACGCGGTGCGCGCAAGTTGCTGGGTGATCGTCGATCCGCCCTGAAGGCCGCTGTGCGGGTTTGTGATGTCGTGCAAAACGGAACGGACGATGCCGCGCCAATCGAACGCCGGCTCGCTATAAAAATTTTCATCTTCAAGCTCGACGGTCGCGTCTTTGAGGGTTTGTGGGATTTGGTCAAATGAAACGATCGTGCGGTTCGGTCCGCCGCTTGAGATTTGGTAGAGCAGGGTTTGGCCCGTGCGATCATAAATCTTTGTTGATTGGCTGATTTGCTGGCTCGATATTTCCTGGAGCGACGGCGTCGTTCCTGCAAAATAGAGGATCGTCAAGAGGAAAACGCCAATAAGGCCGCCAATCGCGATGCCGGCAATAGTAAAGATCCGCCCCCAGGGACCAGGCTTTTTATCGGGTTTTTTGTAGGAAAACGGCATAAGCGCCAAACTTCATTTTACTACAGAATACATACGACAAAAAACTCCGCATAGTTGCGGAGTTTTTTGCTTGAGAAACGGCAGTTATTCTTCGAGGACCTCGGCGTCGTCATCCCCGTCATCAGAGCCCAATGCGAGATCCTCGTCATCATCGTCATCATCGTCGAGCGTCTCCGGATCGTCGATGCCGGTATCCTCTTCGTCTTCGTCGCTCAATCCCCGAAAGGCGAGCGTGAGTTTGAATAATTCAGTGGACATGGTTGTCGTGCTTACGACCTTTCTAATTTTTAGAATCAGTATAAGAAAGTATGATGCGGTGTCAATCGCCGCGCCATGTGGATAAGTTTTTACGGCGCCGCCCGCTCGTTTGCGGCAATGATGGCGAGCGCGAGGGCGTCGCTTGCGTCGTCAATCACCGAAAGCTCCGGTTTTTTGACGATGAGGCGGACCATTTTGAGCACCGCCTGCTTGTCGGCCGAGCCGTAGCCGGTAACGCCGGCTTTGACCTCATTCGGCGCATATTCGCGGATGCGGATGCCGTGCTCCTGCGCCGCAAGGAGGATCACGCCGCGCGCCTGGGCCACGGCAAGCGCCGTTTTTTGGTTCTTTGAGAAATATAATTTCTCAACGGCGAAAACGTCGGGCTTGTGCTTTGCGATGAGCGCGTCGAGTGACCGCTTGATCTCGAGAAGCGCGCCCGGATCGTCCGAGCTCGCGATCGGCAGGACGCCGGCCTCAACAAAGATCGCCTCGTGCCGTTCCTGGAGGATGACGCCGAATCCAACCCGCCTGGTTCCTGGATCAATGCCGAGTGCGATCATAAGTAATACTATATTCCCAAGATTAAATTTCCATTAAAAATTGGCGTTCGTATAAACGTCCTGGACGTCATCGTTGTCTTCGAGGGCTTCGAGGAGTTTTATGAGCTGGGATTTTTCGTTTTCCGGCAGATCCTGCGGGAATTTTGCCTTCCATCCATCGGCAGTTTTCTCAAATGCCCACTGCACGCTGCCCGATTCGGCCCATTTGCCATTCTGTTCTTTGAGGATCAGCTTGATCTCCTGCACGGTGCGGTTGCGGCTGTCGCTCAGCGCCTCGATCATGATCGCCGCGCCGCCCGGGCCGTATGCCTCAAAGAGAAGCTCGTCGAGATTGCCTTCTTCGGAAGCTTTCTTAATGGCGCGCTCGATCGTGTCGGCCGGAACCGATGCTTCCCGGGCTTTTGCGACGGCGGTGCGGAGGCGGGGATTGAAATCCGGATTGGTCTCCGTTTTTGCCGCCGCCGAGATCGCCTTCAAAAGCTTGGAAAAGATCTTCCCCCGCTTCTTGTCGGTGATTTCTTTCTTATGCTTTATGCCCGCCCAATGGGAATGCCCTGACATGTTCGCATTATACATCAAAATCGTTCCCGTGGAGCAGGGGGAAATAAAACATTTTTCATGAGGTACAATTAAGGATATGCACGACTTGCAGCCGAACGAACTTCAAGATCGGCTTAAAAAACTGCACCGGGACGGCGAGGAACGGGCGGCGGAGCGGCTGGCCCAGCGCCTCGGCCTTTCGTATGCGGATCTGTCCAAAGCACCCATTTCACTCGACGCCGTCCGCGTCATTCCGGAAGCCACGGCTCGCGACGCAAAGGCGATCGGCATCGAGATCAAGGCCAACCGGCTTGCCGTCGGCGCCGTGAATCCGGAGCTGCCCGCAACGAAAAAACTCGCGAGCGATCTCGCCGCCCAGAAATACGATGTGAAAATGGTCGTGATTTCGCCGGCGAGCCTCGATTCGGCGTGGCATTTCTATCAGTTCATTAAACCGGAAGCCGAAGTGATCACGGGAACGGTAAAGATCACAAAAGAGCGCATCGACGACCTTCGCAAGCGCCTCACGACGATTGAAGCCGTGAGTAAAGAGATCGCGGCGAACGACATCAAGAAGCTCCAACCCGAGCCGCTCATCGAGATCATCCTTGCCGGCGCCATGGCGATGCGGGCATCCGATATCCATACCGAAGCGGGCGAGAAGATGGCAAAGATCCGGTTCCGCATCGACGGCTTGCTCCACGATATTTTTGACGAGATTCCTCCTGACCGATATCAGACGTTCGTTTCGCGCATCAAATTGTTTTCCGGCATGAAGCTCAACATCCGCGACATTGCGCAGGATGGCCGCTTTACGATTGCGATCGGGGATAAGGAAATCGAAATGCGCGTTTCGGTGATCCCGGCCGAATTCGGCGAGACGATCGTCATGCGCATTCTCGACCCGGCGGCGACCATGGTCGGCCTCAAAGATTTGGGCTTGCGCCCCGACAGCATGGAACTCGTGCGGAAAGAGCTCGCGCGCCCGAACGGCCTCATTCTGAACACCGGTCCCACGGGATCCGGCAAAACAACGACGCTCTACGCGTTCCTGCGCAGCATCAATAATCCCGAAATCAAAATCATCACGCTCGAAGACCCAATCGAATATCGCATTGAAGGAATCGAGCAGACGCAAGTTGCCGAAAAAGCCGGCTACACGTTTGCAAACGGTTTGCGTGCGATCGTCCGCCAAGATCCCGACGTGATTCTCGTGGGCGAAGTGCGCGACCTCGAAACGGCAGACATCGCCATGCAAGCGGCGCTCACGGGCCACCTCGTGCTCTCGACGCTCCACACGAACGACGCCGTGGGCGCTGTGCCGCGCCTCATCAATCTTGGCGTGAAAGCCGTGAGTATCGGTCCGGCTTTAACGCTCGTCATCGCCCAGCGCCTCGTTCGCATTCTCTGCAAGGAGTGCAAGAAAAAAATAACGCCTGATGCGGCGCTTGCGGGAAAGATTAAAAAATTTGTTGATGCGCTGCCCGCCGCGGTGGACAAAAAACCGTATCAGGCGTACGACATGTATGAGGCCGTTGGATGCCCGAAGTGCAATGGACTGGGCTACAAAGGCCGCGTGGGCATCTTCGAATTCTTACAGGGAGGCCCCGGTCTTGAACAGACTATTTTAAAAGAGGCATCTGAAGTCGCATTGCGTCAAGTTGCGGAAAACCAGGAAATGGTTACCATGCAAGAAGACGGCATATTGAAAGTAATCGCCGGCGTGACTACGTTCAGCGAAGTGGAAAGCGTGACCGGCGAAATCCAGTGGAAATAACTGGACGGAGAGAGTAGTTAATTTAAATCTGGGGGCAATTCCTCGTGAAAGGATTAAAAACCCTTTTATCGAAAGATAAAAGGGACTAGAATTACTCAAAGGATAGAACCAGCCGGAACCGGTTCGTCCTGAAAGATTTAGAAATAATTCCCGCCCCCAGGTTTAAATCAGCTACTTACGGGCATATGATAGCATGCCATTGCTATCTTGTCAAGTTCGGTATACTAGGGGGGGAATAGGCCTGCAATAAGGCATTTTGTATGAAAAAATCCCCAGCAAATTCAACAGGTGACGATGCGAATATCGACATTACCCTGCGCCCAACAGCGTGGGATGACTACGTTGGCCAGGAGAAAATAAAAGGGAACATCAAGGTTATTTTGGATGCCGCCAAAAAACGCGGCGAAGCTGCGGACCATTTGCTGTTTTCCGGCCCTGCGGGACTCGGCAAGACCACGCTTGCGTATCTTGTTGCGCACGAGCTTGGCGTTCCGGTGCGCACGACGTCCGGCCCAGCGCTCGAGAAGACGGGCGACATCGCCGCGATTCTCACCAATTTGAATCCCGGCGAAATTTTATTCATCGACGAAGCGCATCGCGTGAATCCGATGATCGAAGAAGTTTTGTACCCCGCGATGGAAGCGCGCAAGCTGCATCTCGTGGTGGGCAAGGGCCCGTCGGCGCGCACACTCTCACTCGACCTGCCGCCGTTCACGCTCATTGCCGCAACGACGCGCGAGAATTTGCTCTCAACGCCGTTGCGCTCGCGCTTTGGCGCGACGCTCCGCTTGAATTATTACGACATCGAAGATATTAAAAAAATCGTAAGCCGCTCGGCAAAAATTTTGGGCGTGCACGCCACGCCGGAAGCCGTGCAGATTTTGGCGGGCGCTGCACGCGGCACGCCGCGCGTTGCGAACCGCCTGCTTCGTCGCGCCCGCGATTTTGCCGAAGTGCACGGCGCCGCTCGCGTAAGCAGTGAATCCGGTGGAGCGTCAATCGTTGCAATCGATCGCGATGCCGCTTTGAAAACGTTGGAAATGCTCGAAATCGACGAAGCCGGCCTCGAACCGCAGGACCGCCGGCTCCTTATGACGATCATCGAGAAATTTCATGGCGGCCCCGTCGGCATCAACACGCTTGCCGCCGCGCTCTCGGAAGATAAAGGCGTGATCGAAGATATTTATGAACCATTTTTGATGACGCTCGGATTCTTGCAGCGTTCATCCGCCGGCCGCATTGTTTTGCCGGCCGCGTATAAGCACTTGAAGATCCGCGACGAAGGGGAGTTGCTGTAATGACGCTGGTGCGCCGCGGTTCCGCTGCGGCGATTTTTTTATTTAAATTTAATATCGCCCGCGTAGGATTGAAGCATGATCGGCGCTTCTTCCGCGCAAATTATAAAAAACAAGATTATTACTCTCAAAAGCCCGGGCGTCATAGCTGCTTTTCGAAGCAAGGCGGCACAGTTGAAGTCCGGAACGTTATTTACATGATTTACATCAACGAATGGTTCCCAAATCCGATTGGTACCGACACGTGCAAAGCAAATTGCGGATGGAATGTTGAATGGGTTGAGCTGTATAACTCCGGCGATGCGCCAGTGAGTTTGAGCGGATGGTCGCTGTGGACGGGCGGCAAGACGAAACCGGTGCCGCTCGGCGGCATCGTGCCTGCGCACGGCTACGCAATGCTCAAAAAGCCGGATATTAAAATATCTTTAAAAAATACCGATGGTGGATTATGGTTATATGGCCCTGAAGGAAAGCTTGTTGACCACGCAGCATTCAAGGGTGCGGCACCTGAAGGGAAAAGCTTCTCGCGCGTGCTCTATAATTCCGCAACGGATAACGTTCCAGGGGCAACCAGCGCGGGCGCGAACATCCAGGCATTTGCATTTGTGAATCCAACGCCGGGAGCGCGGAATCAAAAAATAAATAATCAGGTTGCGGTGCAGCATCATCCGACAGGCACCCCGCTTAATCCGCCGATTACCGGAATGGAAATTGCAGGACTCGCGTTCGGCGCGGCACTCACCATTTTTGCGGCATGGGCATACGTCATCAAAACTAATGAAGCAATATCGAACATTATCTTTCCGCGCAACGCAGGCGATCGGGGAATCGATCGCGCGCCATATTAAGGCGCAAAAAAGTAAAAAGAAAATTGTGGGAAAAGACGCTCGCAAAACCGCGCAGCCAAAACACGCCACGGTTTTTGCGCTCACGGGCGAATTGGGCGCCGGGAAAACCACGTTCACCCAAGGATTCCTCAAGGGCTTCGGCATTAAGAAGCGTGCGCAAAGTCCCACGTTTATTATCATGCGCCGGCACGGGATTCGATCGAGGCCGCACAAGAATATTTACCACGTGGATGCTTATCGATTAAAGAAAGCCGAGCAGATGAAGGTACTTGAGTTCGAGAAAATTTTGGACGACCCGCGCAATGTTATCCTTATCGAATGGCCGGAGCGGATCAAAGAGATCTTGCCGAAGCATGCGACGTGGATATCGTTCAAGCACGGCAAAAAAGAGAACGAGCGGATCATCGCCGTGCGCTCCGGACGGAAAAATTATTAAATTTTGCGAAAATAATTATTGAATGTTTATGAAGCACCTCTTGCTTATCGACGCGAACTCGATCATTCATCGGTCGTTCCACGCATTGCCGCCGCTCACGACGCCGGAAGGGAAACCTTCGGGCGCAATCTATGGCATTGCGAGCATCCTCATCAAATTGTGGCGCGAGAACAAACCGGATTACGTTGCGGCGCTCTATGACCGCCCCGAGCCGACATTCCGCGACAAGAAATATAAAGAGTATAAAGCCCAGCGTCCGCCTGCAGCGCAGGAGCTCATCGACCAGATCATCGAATCGCAAAATCTTTTCCATGCATTCGGCGTGAAGACGTTTGATAAGCCGGGCTATGAAGCCGACGACCTCATTGCAACATTTGCAGAAGCGTTTAAAGAAAAAGTGAGCGATGCAAAACATTTGCAAGTCGTGATCCTCACGGGCGACCGCGACACGCTTCAGCTCGTGGAAGATGATCGCGTCGTCGTGAAGACGTTCAACAAAGGCGTGAGCGACACGACGATCTACGACGAAAAGGCAGTCGAAGAAAAATATTTTCTCAAGCCGAACCAGCTCATCGACTATAAGGCGCTCGTCGGGGACGCGTCGGACAACATCAAAGGCGTTCCGGGCGTCGGGCCGAAAACCGCCGTCGATCTCATCAGGCGGTTCGGTACGGTGAAGGACATGTTTGAGCGGCTCAAGGAAGATCCAAAACTCGAAGCAAAATATGGCAATTTTAAAGCGGAAGCGGAGCTTTCGGAAGAACTCGTCACGCTTGAGCGGCATGTGCCGATTGAGATGCCGAAGCTCGAAGACCTTGATCCGCATGATGCGTCCGACGACATTACGAAATATTTCCAGGATATGGGATTCATCACCCTGCTTAAAAGATTTTTAATGAATGGCGAGCCGGAACCCGTGAAGCCAAAGCGCCACAAGAAAGAGAAGCAGCCCCTTCCCGAAGCCAAAACGAAGCCGAAAAACCCGCAAACACCGCTCTTTTGAGGTATTATTAAGGTATGGACCAGATAAAGCGCATCTTTACGTGGCCGGAATTCCAGGTCACGTGGATTCTCGCGGCACTTGTTCTCGCCGCAATCGCGATGACGGCGGCTTTTGTTCCGTCGCCCATCTCGTGGGTTTCGATCGCCCTCCTCCTCATCGTGCTCATTCTGGTTTTCACGAGCATGTACAAATCCGCGTCGATTGACCGCGACACGAACGTCGAACGGAACGAACTCAAGAGCATTTTGGCGAGCATCAATGATGCCCTCATCGTGTATGAGCGCGACTTCAAGGTGATCTTCTTCAATCCCGCCGCGGAGCGCATGTTCAAGCTCCAGGCAAAAAATGTTCTGGGGCACGCGATCTCGCCGCGCGATATCGAGCGCGAAGGATGGCGCGTGCTTACGCAGGTGATGTTCCCGTCGCTCGCACCGCGCGTCATTTCGCGATCGAAAGAAGGGGATTTGCCGCAAATCGTCGACGCGTCGTTCACCGATCCGCCGCTCGAGTTTCGCATCGCCACTGCGCCGGTCGCTGATGAGAACGGCAACACGCTTGCGTTCCTCAAAATTATCCGCGATCGCACGGCGCAGATCACCGCAATCAGGTCGCGCAGCGAATTTATCACCGTTGCGTCGCACCAATTGCGCGGCCCGGTGACCGACATCAACTGGGCGCTTCAGTCGCTTTCGTCGGCGAACGAACTTTCCGACACGAACAAACTCATCGTGGAGAACGCCGCTGCCGCATCAAACAATCTTTTGCGCCGCATCGAAGATCTTTTGAATATCGCCAAGATGGAAGACGGCCAGTTTGGCTATCAGTTTAAGGAAGCGTCCGTCGAAGACTTCATTAGCACGGTGTTGACCGACGTTTTGCCCGCAGCGAACAAGGCAGGCATTAAAATATTCTTCGATCGCCCCCAGGAACCGCTTCCGCACGTGATGATCGACGCCAAGCGCCTGTCGCTCGCGCTCGTAAACCTGCTCGAGAACGCGATCCGCTACAACATTGAGAACGGCGAGGTGTTCGTGAAGGCGGACGTCATGCCCGGGAAGCCGTTCCTCGTGGTTTCGGTGCGGGATACGGGCATCGGCATTCCGCCGGAAGCTCGCGAAAAACTTTTCACGAAATTTTACCGCGCCGACAACGCCCTCAAACTACAAACCGAAGGCTCCGGCCTCGGCCTCTACATTGCAAAGAGCATCGTTGCGGCCCACGGCGGCCAAATCTGGGTGGATTCGGAGTTCAACCGCGGCACCACGGTCTCCTTTGCCCTCCCGACCGACCCCGAACTCATCCCAAAGCGCGAGATGGGGATTGAAGACCTCTTCTAACCCCTTTTGCGCCCCCGAGGTTTGGTGTACACTGTAGATGTATTTTTTGTAATAATTTTTTTCTATGCCCTCGCGCACGAGCTCAAACAAAAAAAAGAAAAAGAACCAGCTTCGGAAATATATTTTCATCGTTGGAGGCGTGATGTCCGGCGTCGGCAAGGGAGTCGCATCGGCATCGATCAGCAAAATCCTCCAGTCCCGGGGATTCGAAGTCACCGCCATCAAAATCGACCCGTATGTAAACGTTGATGCGGGCACCATGAACCCCACCGAACACGGTGAGGTTTTTGTTTTGAACGACGGAACGGAATGCGACCAGGATATGGGCAATTACGAGCGCTTTTTGGACCGCGATTTGAGCGGCGTGAACTACATGACGACGGGCAGCATCTACAAAACCGTCATCGAGCGCGAGCGGAGCATGGGTTACGGCGGGAAATCGGTGAGCGTCGTGCCTTACATCCCGCTTGAAGTCATCCGCCGCATCGAAGTCGCGGCCCAGCTTGCGAAAGCCGACGTCACCATCACCGAAGTCGGCGGCACGGCAGGCGAATACGAAAACATTTTGTTTCTCGAGGCGGTCCGGATGATGCGCATCAAGCATCCGGAAGACGTCGCCGTCGTTCTCGTGAGCCATCTCCCGATCATGAGCGATGACAGCGAACTCAAGACCAAGCCGACTCAGCATGCGGTGCGCGCGCTGAACTCCGTCGGGCTCCAGCCGGACATCATCTTGGCCCGCGCAAAGTATCCGCTCGATGACAAGCGCAAGGAAAAAATCGCGTTCAACTGCAACGTGCGGGAAAAAGACGTGATCTCGGCGCCGGACGTCGCAAGCTTGTATGATGTGCCGATCAATTTCGAGAAAGACCATCTCGGCGATTCCATTTTGGAAAAATTGCACGTCAAACCCCCGAAGAAAGATCTCAAAGAGTGGCGCGCGCTCGCGGACCGCATCCGCCACGCGCACGATGTCGTAAAAATCGGCATCGTCGGCAAATATTTTTCGACCGGAAAATTTATTTTGGCCGACTCATACATTTCCGTCATCGAAGCAATCAAGCACTCGGCGTCGTACTGGGGCGTGAAGCCGCAGATCAAATGGCTCGACTCGGAGGCTTTCGAGCACGGCGAGGGAGCGCTCCGCGAACTTGAGCAGTATGACGGCATCATCGTTCCGGGAGGTTTTGGGAGCCGCGGCATTGAAGGCAAATTAAACGCCATCCGGTATTGCCGCGAGAACAAGATTCCGTATTTGGGCCTGTGCTACGGCATGCAATTGGCCGTCGTGGAATTCGCCCGCGATATGCTCAAAATGAAGGGCGCAAACACGACGGAAGTTGATCCAAAAACCAAATATCCGGTGATCGACATCCTGCCCGAACAGAAGAAATTGATGGAAGAGAAGAACTACGGCGGCACGATGCGGCTTGGCGCATACCCTGCCATATTGAGGAAAGGGACGTTGGCCGAGCGGGCCTACGGCACCGATAAGATCTCCGAGCGCCACCGCCATCGGTTCGAAGTGAATCCGGCATTCATTAAAAAAATCGAAAAAGCCGGGATGGTGTTTTCCGGCCAGTCGCCGGACCGCCGCCTCATGGAAGTGATGGAACTGCCCCGCGAGATGCATCCGTTCTTTATGGGTTCGCAGTTCCATCCCGAACTCACGTCGCGCCCGCTGCGCCCGAGTCCGTTATTCCGCGAATTTTTGAAAGCGGCATCCGACCGCGCGTCGGTTCCCGCAAAGGCTGGCGTGACTATTTTTGGGAAACAGTTCGTGAGGAAATGATCATTTTCTTGTACGGCCCCGATGATTATCGACGCTCGCAAAAAAAGCGGGCGATCATTTCGGAATTCGAGAAAAAACGCTCCGAGCTCGGCCTCGGCTATTTTGATCTCGAGGAAAAAACTGCGCTCGATGACCTCGGCGGATTTTTGCGCAACATTCCCATGTTCGAATCCGCGCGCCTCGCTGTTTTGGAAAATACTTTCGAAATTCCCGCCGAGAAACTCGCCGCTGTTTTAAAGCCGATGGCGAACGAAAAAGGCATCCAGGTTTTGATCGCCGAGCGCGATAAGCCGTTGAAGGCGCTCGCGTTCCTGCTCGAGAAGCCGGTGCTCTCCCAAAAATTTGAAACGATGGAAAGCGCGGACTTTGCGCGATACATAAAAGAGCAGGCGCAGGAGCGCGGCATTGCGCTCGCCGATACGGCCGCACTGTTCCTCGCGACCGTTTATGCCGGCCAAACGTGGGCGGCGATCACGGAGCTCGACAAAATTGCTTCGTTGAAAGGGATCGCGGCGTCGGGGGTTTCGGTCGCACCGGCGGTTTCGACACCGGCGGCTTCGTCTTCCGGCGACGGTTCCAAATTTGCGACCTTGATCACGGTTGATAAAAAAGATCTCGACCAGCTCGATCTTGAGATTGCGCCTAACTACTGGGCTCTATTGAACGGGCTGAAAAGTTTCGACGTTCGCAATCGGTTGGCGGCACTTGAAAAGCTTTTCTCCATGAATGACCCGGCGCCAAAGATATTTAATATCCTGTCCGCCCAGGCGGGGGATCGCATGCCGCGCATGGCGGAATATGACCGCGCGGTAAAGTCCGGAAAACTTGAATACGAAGAAGCGCTCCTCGATTTCGTTTTGGGGTAAACAAAAACGGCCGGTTAGGCCGTTTTGATCAATTTGGAGAGCCGCGATTTCATTCGCGAAGCTTTGTTCTTTTCGATAACCTTCGTTTTAGCGGCTTTATCGAGCGCTTTGAAAACGAGCGGCAGGGTCTTTGCGGCTTCCGCGCCATTCTTCGCGGCAACAAGTTTGCGGTATTTCACCACGAGTTTCTTGTAGGCTTCGCGCTTCTTGGCATTCCGCGCACGATTGGTGCGGTTTTGGCGGAGGGCTTTCTTTGCAGATGATGTGATCGGCATAGGGCTAAGAATAGCGGAAAGCCGCGAGTATTGCAAGAGGCGGACTCGCTCCACCGGCGCGGTTTTATTATCATGCGCCGGGTTTCGCTCTATAATAGAGATATGTTGTACAGCGTCGAGGGGAAACTTGCATTGAAGTCGGGGAACTTCGCCGTGGTGGAGACGGGCGGATTTGGCATTAAACTTTACGTGAGCGGGGAGACGATGAAGGCTTTGCCCGCAATCGCCGCCGCCGTGAAGTTTTTCACGTATCTTTACGTGCGCGAGGACATTTTCGATCTCTATGGTTTTGCGACGGAAGACGAGCTGCACTTTTTCCAAATGCTCATTTCGGTTTCGGGCATCGGGCCGAAGTCGGCACTCTCAATCCTCGACGTCGCACCCCTCAAAGAGCTTTCCGCGGCGATCAAAGAAGGCCGTCCGGACCTGCTCACCCGCGCTTCGGGCATCGGGCGCAAGACGGCCGAGCGCGTGATTGTTGAGCTCAAAGGCAAAGTGGAATCGGCCAAGTCGGGACTTGTGGTTGAAAAAATGGAAGTGGACGCCGATCTCATCGAGGCGCTCGTCGGCCTCGGATATAGAAAAGAGGAGGCTCGCATGGCGCTCAGCAAAATCGACATGAAAGTCACGGGGACCGAGAATCGGCTCAAAGCCGCGCTCGTCGTTTTGAGCAAAAAATCATAAGTCAAAACTTTTTTTAGAAATTTTTAATATGTAACCGCTCTTTTGCATGGCCCTCAAAGATTCAAAATTGGTGCGATCGTTCTACAATCTTCCGGGCGTCATGCGCACGTATCATTTTTTGTGGGCGTGGCTTGCGGCGCGGAAGCACGATCATCCGAGCAAAAAGATCTTTGTGATCGGCGTCACCGGGACCAAAGGGAAAACGACGACCCTCGAGCTCATCAATTCGATTCTCGAAACGGCTGGCAAAAAAACAGCACTTTTGTCGTCGCTTCGCGTAAAGATCGATGCCGAGTCGCGCAAAAATGACACCGGCAACTCGATGCCGGGCCGCGGATTCATCCAAGCATTTCTCCGCGACGCAAAGGATGCCGGCTGCGGCTACGCCCTCATCGAGGTAACGTCGCAGGGCGTTTCGCTCCATCGGCATCGCTTTATCGATTGGAACATGGGCGTCATCACGAATCTCGCCCCGGAGCACATCGATTGGCACGGTTCGTATGAGAACTACCGCGCGGCAAAACTCGAATTTCTTAAATACGTTTTGGAGCGCGGCGGGAAAGTGTTTTTGAACCGCGACGACCGCGAGTATGAATTCTTTGCGAATGAATTGGTTGATAAGGAGGCGAGCGAGGAGGCGGCAACAATCGACGACAAGCATCCGGATGAAGTTTTTGGCGCGCACGGCGCGGCGCATGCGAGCGGTCACGCGCACGGGCACGGCCATGATGAGCCGGTGATTGTCTTCGGGAGCTCGCGCGAAGAAGACGTGATCCCGTATTCGCGCGAAGACCAGTGGCTCAAAAATAATTTGGCGAAAGCAAAACTCGCGCAATCGCTTCGCGGCGGGAACGCGCCAAAGTTTTTAATCGGCAAATTTAACGAAGAAAATATCGCCGTTGCCGTTGCGATTGCAAAAGAGTTCGGTTTGCAGGATCGCGTCATTGAAGAGGCAATCGTGAGCTTTGAAGGCGTTGCGGGTCGCATGGAATTCGTGCGCAAAGGAAATTTCACGGCGATCGTCGATTACGCGCATACGCCGGAATCGCTGCGGGCGGCATATTCGGCGGCGCGGCCGGAGCCGACGCCGTATTATCCTTCGCCGCGCCTCATCTGCGTTCTCGGTTCCGCCGGGGGCGGACGCGACGCGTGGAAGCGCCCCGAAATGGGCGCGATCGCCGACCAATATTGCGACGAGATCATCCTCACCGACGAAGATCCATACGACGAAGACCCGCAAGAAATCATCGAACAAATTGAAGAAGGGATCCGGCGTTCGAATCCTGACCGGCCGCCGGTCCGGAAAGTTTTGAATCGCAAGCAGGCAATCCGTGAGGCGGTGCAGATGATGCGCGAAGGGGACGTCGTGATCGGCACCGGTAAGGGAAGCGAGGAGTATATCCATCGCAAGCACGGCGCGCGGGAACCGTGGAACGAGCGAGAAATATTCGAAGAAGAACTCCAAAAAAAGTTTCAAAATGAACAACCCCCGCTTGAGTAGCGGGGGCTTTGGTGGTTGAGGTCGCCGTCAGCGGCGAATTATAACGCTTTGCCGGACGGCATGCGACTTCGGTCGCGGTTCAATCCGGTCGGATCCGGGCTTGAGGGTCCGCACGTTGCGGAACCGGTGCGGTGACGAAGGGTCGTCTTCGTTGTCTAGCCGATGGATGTCGGAGGCAACTCTCAGGAGTTCAATTTGCGCTTGCGCTGCTTTGTAGTATTTCTTGCGAAGTCCCGGCGGCAGGACTTTTGGATCCGGATGCTTGAGAACATCAGTAGAAACAGCGGGAAGGAGGGTTGCCGCTCGAGAAATGTCAGGGATGAGAACTACAATTTGCTGCAATGCCATTCGAAGGCTCCGAAGTGATTTAAACAGCAGATTCCAGATTAGCACAGGTTGTTTTGGCCTACAAGTCGCTTTATAATTATGCCTATGAAGCTCACTTTTTACGGCGGAACCGGCGAAGCGACCGGGGCGAATTATATTCTGGAATCGGGCGGCACGAAGGTTATGGTCGACTGCGGCTTGCACCAAGGCAGCCACTATGCGGAGCGGGAAAACTTTGATCCGTTTCCGTACGATCCGAAAATAGTTGACGCGGTATTTATTACGCACTCGCACCTCGATCACATCGGCCGGTTGCCGAGCCTCGTCAAGCGCGGATTTAAAGGAACGATTTATTCCACGATCGGCACGCGCGACGTTGCCGAGCTCATGCTTCTCGACTCGGAGCACCTGCTTTCGAAAGAGGCGGAGCGCGAACATCGCGAGCCGCTCTACACCGATCAGGATATCGAGCATGTGATGAAGCAGTGGCGCGGCGTGAACTATCATGAGCCGCTTTCGGTCGGCGATTTCGCGGTCGAATTTTTTGATGCCGGTCATATTTTGGGATCGGCATTCATCCGCATCCGCGCCGAAGGCAAGGCGATTGTTTTTTCTGGCGACCTCGGCAATACGCCGGCGCCGATTCTCCAGCCGACGGAAACGATCGACCAGGCGGATTACTGCGTGATTGAGTCAACCTACGGCGATCGCGAGCACCAGAACATCGACCAGCGCCGCGAGATGCTCGAAGACGCCGTGGAGGACACGGTGAAAGCCGGCGGCGTTCTCATGATTCCGACGTTCGCCATGGAGCGCACGCAAGAGCTCTTATATCATCTCCACCAATTGTTCCAAGAGGGCCGCATCCCGCGGGTTCCCGTTTTTATCGACAGCCCGCTTGCGATCAAGCTCACCGCAATCTACAAGAAGCACGAAAACTATTTCAATCCCGCCACGCGGCACATCGCGGCGAGCGGCGATGACATTCTGAATTTCCCGGGGCTGCGCCTCACGCTCACGACGGAGCAGTCAAAAGAAATCAACAACGTTCCGCCGCCAAAAATCATCATCGCGGGCTCGGGCATGTCGAACGGCGGCCGCATT
>DATKNI010000039.1:0-39591 GCA_035541415.1 Minisyncoccota bacterium
ACCGGATAAAAGCTACTCCGGGGATAACAGGCTAGTATTGTCCGAGCGTCCCTAGCGACGACAATGCTCGGCACCTCGATGTCGGCTCGCCACAGCGCGGGGGTGGAGAAGCTCCCAAGCGTTTGGCTGTTCGCCAATTAAAGTGGCACGTGAGCTGGGTAAGTGAAACACTTCACATGAGCCCAGTGAAATTCTTCGATCGATGTGCGTTAACTGTTAGCGTCTTTTAGTCCCAAACAAAGAAGAAGTATAAATTGACTCATAACGATGAAGTCCTCATTTAATAAAGTTTTAATCTTTGTTGAGTAGGATAATATCGTGGGAAGATTACAATCTCGATTCCACGCGATAGATGAGATTGTATATCCCCGTAACGACTTGATTGCTCCTCGCGATCAGAGCGAAACAATGGGAAGTTCATGGTTTCGCTAACACGTCAATTCCGGCTATGGAATAACCGGAAAAGGTATAGTCTAATGCTCTCAGAAATGAGAGGAACATTGTCAGACCGTCGTGAGACAGGTCGGTCTCTATCTGTTGCAGGCGTTTATTACTTGAGGGGAGTTGGCCTTAGTAAGCAATTGCTACTTTCTGGAGTAATCCAGATTGCCAACTCGGCTAATAACGGTGAAACCCTAATTCTTGCTTCACTATCGTTAATATTTTTATTAAAAATTTATTAACGATAAGTTGAAATGCAGTCCTCTTTCCTTACCATTGAGATATGGTACAAGAGCAGGGCAATACCGTGGGAAGTCGATCTAACTTTGTTAGGTTTGACCCCGTAACGACTTGTGTCCTCGATTTTTATCGAGCGACCGGATAGCGCGCTTTTGAGCCGCTATAACATGCCGACACCCGAATCCGCTTTTGCGGAAGGGTGAAGATATAGTCTGAGCACATAGTAATATGTGATGAATCGACGAGAGGACTGGGCTGAACATACCTCTGGTCTATCGGCTTTGCCACCAGGTGAATTGCCGAGTAGCTATGTATGGAAGGGATAAGCGCTGAAAGCATCTAAGCGCGAAGCCCACCCCAAGATTAGGTATGCGTGATTTCGTCGAAGACTACGACGTTGATAGGTCATAGGTGTAAGCGCAGCAATGCGTTAAGCCAAGTGATACTAATAATCCCGCCAACCATCCCAATGCTGACTTGCATTCGTAACGTGCGCCGCTCTGCGGCTTAACGAACTAAAACTCTACAAAACAAGAAACGACCTTTTGATGTCGGTGCTTTATTCGGGTGTGTCCCACCTCTTCCCATTCCGAACAGAGAAGTGAAAGCACCCCAATCCGATGATACTTACTGCTTCGGCGGTAGGGAACGTAGGATGTGCCGACATCAAAGGGCCGTTTTTTGTTTGCTTGATTTAATTTTGAAATTAGCCAAGAATATGCAGAGAACTACCTGGAGGTTCTATGACGTACCAAGCGGTGATCAGCACCTATCGCGCATTGGTGAGGCCGCAATCACTCCGCGTTATCGACGTCCGGATGTTCTTCGTCAATGGACTGTCGCCGGAAAAGGCTGATGCGGCTGCGCGACGTCGTGCGGACCACATGGCGTTTCTTGCGCAATACCAGGAACGAAGAAAGGGAGATCCGGAAGCTATTTCGATTGTCCGGAGGCTTGCACGGCTGGAAGGCAACGAACTTAAAGTGATTTACCAGCATCCATCAGTAAAATCATCAGCCGCGCACTAACCTGCGCGGCGATTGTCTTATAATAATAGATATGTCACCTCGTCGTGCGAAGCAGCTCATTTACGGGACACTGTATGCGATTATCTGGCTTGCGTTTTTTTCGGCAATCTATTTTGTTTTTATAAAGCCCGCGATCACGCCGACGCCCTGCGAAGGCCCCGCGTGCGGCAGCCAATTTGCAAAACCGATTTCGACATCCACGCTCTGGGCGTTCACGGCGGGGCCGGGGAGCGCCACGTATCTCGCGAAGATCGTAAACACGAACAGCGATTTCGGCGCGGCCTATTTTGACTACAACATTAATTTTTATGACGCGTCGGGTACGGTGAAAGAAACCATCCCGGGAACATCATACATTTATCCGAATCAGATCAAATATCTCCTCGCGCCCAACATCGCGCCGGTTGGCGAGCCCTATACGGCGATCGTCATCTCGAATGAGCAGTGGATGGCAAGCTCTTCCATGGGATCGGTTCCGCAGTTTGCATTCACGAACATCCAGGCGCAGTCCGGTCCCGCGACGATTTCCGTGAACGGCCAAGTGACCAACAACGACGTCGCGTCGTTCGATAAAGTTTTAATCATTGCCATCTTCAAAGACGGGAGCGGGAACCCGATCGCCGCAACGCAGACGGAACTCGACAATTTCAAAGCGGGAGACACGAGGAATTTCTCCGTCATTTATCCTGCGGTATCGGGAGTGAATCCCGCAAATAACGAACTTGAGGCATACGCGCTGCGGGCGAGTATGTAGCGCAGGAGTGCGGGTTTTCATGGTATAATCTCTTCAATTCGCATGCTTGCCCTATTCATTCCGGTCGGAGTTCTCTTGGCTGCGAGCCTCATTATGCTCTCAGCCATTTCATTCCATTTCTTCACGCTCCAGATCGTCTGGATTGCCGTTGGCATAGGTTTGGTGGGCGCATTCACGATTATTGATGCGCGGGCCATATTTAATTCCCGCTGGGTGGTCTGGCTTTTCTACGGGGGATCCCTGTTGCTCCTCGTCACCGCATATCTCTTCGGCCCCGTGATCCGCAATACGAGGAGCTGGCTTGTCGTGGGGCCGGTGAGCCTCCAGCCGGTCGAGTTTCTGAAGGTCGCGCTTATTTTTCTCTACGCGAACTATTTTGCGCGGCGCCACCTTGCCGTTGCGCGATGGCAGAATATTTTAATGTCGTTCGTGTTCTTCGTGGTCCCCGCGGCGATCGCGGTGCGCCTGCCCGACCTCGGGTCGGCGGTGATTTTCTTTTCGATCTGGTTCGGGTTTCTGCTCCTGTCCGGATTGCCGTGGCGGCGCGTCCTCGTTGCGGTCACCGTGTTTGCGCTCGCCGCCGCATTTGTCTGGGTGTATGTCTTCAAGGATTATCACCGCGCCCGCATCATCGGCTTCCTCGATCCGCAGGCAAATGCGCTTGGCATCAATTACAGCGTAACGCAATCAAAAATCGCGATCGGCTCCGGCGGATTTTGGGGCAAAGGCTATGGCCAAGGTTCGGAAACCCAGCTCGGGTTCCTCTCTGAGCCGTCGGAAGATTTTATCTTCGCCGCGCTCATCGAGGAATGGGGGATCGTGGGCGGCGTCATCGTGGTCGGCGCCTTTTTGTTCCTGATTTATGAAATCCTCCGCATCGGCGCCCTCGCGGATGAGAATTTTGAAAAATTCATATGCCTCGGGGCGGCCGTGATGTTCGGGATGCAGTTCTTCTTGAATACCGGGTCGGCCACCGGCGTCCTGCCGGTCGTGGGCGTCACGTTTCCCTTTTTAAGCTACGGCGGTTCGAGCATGTTTGCGAATTCATTCCTGCTCGCCGTCATTAACTCCATACGAAAGCGATCATAGGCATCGCCCATGCGATATCTTTTTCGCGCCGCGATATAATTATTGAAATGCTATTTTCACGGAAAAACCTTCTTGGCTTGTCTATCATCCTCCTTGTTTTCGCCGTCGCGGCGGTCTTTGTCTATAACCTCTCGCCGGTGAGTGCGACGAGTCAAGCGCCGGTGACGTTTGAGATAAAATCAGGCGACGGATTCCGGGGCACGGTGTCGCATCTCTATGCGGCCGGCCTCATTCGATCGCCCTTGGCAACGGAAGTCTATATGCTTGTCTCCGGCCGGGCGCTTGAGCTGAAGCCGGGACTTTACAAACTGAGTACGAGTGAGTGGACGTCGGACATCACGCGCACCATCGCGGGAGCGGGAATGGGAGAAGTGCAGGTCACGATCCCCGAAGGGGCAAACGTCTATCAGATCGACAGCGTCTTGAGCGGCGCGCTCGTGATCCACCCGGGAGACCTCGTCGCATTTAATAAAAAGATAACCCTCGAAGGCCAGCTTTTCCCGGATACCTATAATTTCTTTACCGACGCGAATGTTTCGAGCGTGGTGCAGGAATTTTTAACAAACTTTAATGCGAAGGCTGGACCACTCCTTGCGAGCGACACAAAAAACGCCGACCAGGATCTTATCCTTGCCTCGATCGTCGAGAAGGAGGTCCCAACTCAGGCGGATCAGGAAATCGTTGCAGGGATCTTGCTGAAGCGGCTCAGGGCCGGCATGCCGCTCGATATTGATGCGACGGTTTGCTATGCAAAGCTCATGGCGGCCGCGCCAATGGCAGCATCGTGCCCTTCTTTGAGCGCAGCCGATTTCAAGCTCGATTCGCCGTACAACACCTATCTTTACAAAGGCTTGCCGCCCGGACCGATCAGCAACCCCGGAACCCAAGCAATTACGGCCGTTCTGCACCCGCAGGCATCTCTCTATTGGTACTATTTATCAGATCCAGCCACGGGAAAGACCATATTTGCTACCACTCTCGCGGAACAGGAGGCTAACCAAAGGAAATATCTGAAGCAATAACGCGTATTATATTCCGAGCGGAGAGGCCCTTGACAGGTTTTTATCCGCGGCTATAATATCCATAACGTAATTTCATAAACGGAATCCCTCCCAAAAAGCGAGGGGTTTGCCGTTTTTTGCGCGTTATCGTGTGAGGGCGACGGCGCGCTTTGAAAATTGGGTGAAAGCGGGCATCGGTTTGTCCGCGAAGAGAAGAAAAAACGTGAGTTCCGGCATCACTTCATAGTGCGCATATCCTGGGTTGCGGTTGGTCACCGCGATCACAAGGAATTGCGCCAACAAAAATTTTTCTATATAAACTAACGTCGCATGGCAAAATTTACCTCAGCCAAAGAGTTCGGTAAATCAAAGTCGCTCATCGCTCCCTTCAACCTCAACGAAGCACAGCTTAAATCATACGAATGGTTTCTTAAAAAAGGATTAAATGAATTGCTCGAAGAGATCTCGCCGATCCGGGATCACACGGGCAAAGAATTTGAATTATATTTCTCGGACTACCGCTTCGACGAGCCGAAATATGACGAGGCAACGGCCCGTTACAAGGAAGCGACCTACGAAGCACCGCTTCGCTGCACGCTCCGCTTGGTGAACAAGCATACCGGCAAAGAGCAGAAGCAGGAAGTTTATTTTGGCGATTTTCCGATCATGACGGGGCGTGGCACGTTCATCGTGAACGGCGTTGAGCGCGTCGTCGTCTCGCAGCTCGTCCGCTCCGCGGGCGTATATTTCACGGCGACCCCGTACCGCGGCCGCTCGCTTTTTGGCGCAAAGATCATCCCGAACCGCGGCGCGTGGCTGGAATTTGAGACCGACATCAACGGCGAAATCGGCGTGAAAATCGACCGCCACCGCAAAGTGCCGGTTACCGACCTCCTCCGCATCTTCGGCCTCACGAGCGAAAAGATCCACGGGGCATTTAAAGATGTTGACGCGGGCCCGATCAGCTATATCGATGCGACGCTCAAAAAAGACATCGCAAAGGACGAAGCCGAATCCTACGTTGAAATCTACCGCCGCTTGCGCCCGGGCGATCCGGCCAACGCGGAAACCGCGAAAAACCTGATTAGCGCGATGTTCGAGCGCTCCGACCGGTATGACCTTTCCGAGGTCGGCCGCTACAAGATGAATCAGCGTTTGAATTTCAGCCAGAAGAAGACCTACAAGCTGCTCGACGTTGAAGACATTATTGCAATCGTCCGCGAAATCATCGCGTTGAACAATGATCCCGACGCAGAGCCGGATGACATCGACCACTTGGGCAACCGCCGTCTCAAGGCAGTGGGCGAATTGCTCCAAGGCCGTTTGCGCATCGGTCTCGCCCGCTTGCGCCGCATCATCCAGGACCGCATGTCGACGGAAGACAAGGAGAGCCTCCAGCCGGCGCAGCTCGTGAACTTCCGTCCGATCGCCGCCGTCATCAAGGAATTTTTTGCGAGCTCCCAGCTTTCGCAGTTCATGGACCAGGTGAACCCCTTGGCCGAATTGGAGCACAAGCGCCGCATCTCGGCGCTCGGCCCCGGCGGCCTCACGCGCGAACGCGCTTCGTTTGAAGTGCGCGACGTGCACCGCTCCCACTACGGCCGCATCTGTCCGATTCAGACGCCGGAAGGCTCGAACATCGGTCTCATCAACTATCTCGCAAGCTACACGCGCATCAACGATTTCGGCTTCCTCGAAGCTCCGTACGCCAAAGTGACGAACGGCGTTGTGACGAAAAACGTTGTTTGGATGGATGCTTCGGAAGAAGAAAAATATAAGATTACGCACGCCGGCAGCAAGCGCGACGAAAACGATAAGCTCCTTGGCCCGACGCTCGAAGCCCGCATCAAAGGCGAACCGGGCACGGTGACGCCGGACGAGGTTGACTATATCGACGTCGCTCCGCACGAATTCGTGTCGGTTGCAACGTCGCTTATTCCGTTCCTCCAGCACGATGACGCAAACCGCGCCCTCATGGGTTCGAACATGCAACGCCAAGCCGTCGTGTCCGTGAAGCCGGATGCGCCGTATGTCTCGACCGGACAGGAAGAAAAAGTGGCGCTCGACTCGGGCTACGTAATCGTTGCCGAGGAGAACGGTGAAATTTTGGAGTCGGATGGCGCCCATCTCAAGGTGAAATATCCGAAGACGACCAAGACCTATACCCTCGAGAAATTCAAGCGTTCCAACCAATTCACCTGTATCTCCCAGCGTCCGCTCGTGGTGTCGGGGGACAAGGTGAAGAAGGGCCAGATCATGGTTGACGGACCGTCCATTGAGAACGGCGTTTTGGCGCTCGGCCAGAACCTTCTCGTGGCGTTCGTCTCGTGGGAAGGCGCGAACTTTGAAGACGCCATCATCATCTCGGAGCGCGTGGTCCGCGACGACCGCTTTACGTCTATCCATATTGATGAATATTCCTGTGACGTGCGCGACACGAAACTTGGTCCGGAAGTGACGACCTACGACATCCCGAACGTTTCAGAAGACAAACTCAAGAACCTCGACGAAGAGGGTATTGTGCGCATCGGCGCCGAAGTGAAGGCGGGCGACATCCTGGTCGGTAAGATTTCTCCGAAGGGCGAGTCCGAACTCACGTCAGAAGAGCGCTTGCTCCGCGCCATCTTCGGCGAGAAAGCGCGCGACGTGAAAGATACGTCGCTCACGCTCCCGCACGGAAAAATCGGCCGCGTGGTTAACGTGAAGATTTTTGACCGCGAGCGCGGCGACAAACTCGAACCCGGCATCATCCGGCGTATTCAGGTTGAAATCGCGGAACTCCGCAAAGTGCAGGCAGGCGACAAGCTCGCCGGCCGCCACGGCAACAAGGGCGTCATCTCGCAGGTGCGCGCCGTTGAAGATATGCCGTACCTTGAAGACGGCACGCCGGTTGACATCATTTTGAATCCGCTTGGCGTCGTTTCGCGTATGAACCTTGGACAGATTCTTGAAACCCACCTCGGATGGGCGGCGCAAAAATTGGGATATCGCGCCATCACGCCGGGCCTCGATTCGGCCACCCAGCAGGATATCGAAAACGAGCTCGAAAAAGCCGGACTCCCGAAGGACGGCAAAGTGAAGCTTTTTGACGGACGCACGGGCCAGGCATTCGACAATCGCGTGACCGTCGGCCAGATCTACATGCTCAAGCTCAACCATTTGGTTGAAGACAAGGCGCACATGCGCTCGATCGGCCCGTACTCCTTGATCACCCAGCAGCCGCTTGGCGGCAAGGCGCAGTTCGGCGGCCAGCGCTTCGGTGAAATGGAAGTGTGGGCTCTTGAAGGTTATGGCGCGCGCCACACCCTCCAGGAAATGCTCACGATCAAATCCGACGACGTCATCGGCCGCGCCGCCGCATACGAATCGATCATCCGTGGGGAGCCGATCAAGGAGCCGAACGTTCCGGCGTCATTCAACGTGCTCGTAAACGAGCTCAAATCACTCGGCTTCAATATCCAGCCGCTTTATGAATCCGAAACCGACCGCAAGGACAGCTTCTCGGCGCTCCGCATCAGTGTTGCGTCGCAAGACGACATCCTCCGCTGGTCGCATGGCGAAGTGACGAAGCCGGAAACGATCAACTACCGCACCCAGCGTCCGGAAAAGGACGGCTTGTTCAGCGAGCGCATCTTCGGTCCCACCAAAGACTATGAATGCTACTGCGGCAAGTACCGGCGTATCCGCTACAAAGGCGTGGTCTGCGACAAGTGCGGCGTTGAAGTCACGCGCGCCGCAGTCCGCCGCGAACGCATCGGCCACATTATGCTCGCGACTCCGGCAAGCCACATTTGGTTCCTGAAGAGCATCCCGTCGCGCCTTTCGCTCGCCCTCGACGTGTCCGCGCAAAAATTGGAACGCGTCATCTACTATTCGGCATATATCATCACGGAAATCAAAGAGGATAACCGCAAAGAATCCCTCGCCGATTTGGAGCGCGAATTGAAGGGCAAGTTGAAGACCGTCGGCAACAAGGACAAGACGGTGAAAGGGGAGATCATGGAAGCCGCCGACACAACGAAGGAATACTTGGAGAATCTCCACGTCGGCCAGATTTTGAGCGAGAACGAATACTTCACGCTCTCCCGCAAGTTCGGCAACATCTTCAAGGCATCGTCCGGCGCGGAAGCCGTCCGTTCAATTCTCGAGAAGATGGATCTCAAGAAAGAAATCCAAAAGATCGAAACCGAACTCGAGGGCGCCCGCGACCCCTTGGCGCAGAGCAAGCTGCTTCGCCGCCTCAAGATGTTCAAGGCGATGATCCGCAATGGCTCGCGTCCGGAATGGATGATTTTGACCGCACTCCCGGTTTTGCCGCCGGATCTGCGCCCGATGGTCGCCTTGGACGGCGGCCGCTACGCGACGTCCGACCTCAATGATTTGTACCGCCGTGTGATCAACCGCAACAACCGCCTCAAGAAGCTTTTGGAAATAAAAGCTCCGGACGTCATTGTCCGCAACGAAAAGCGCATGCTTCAGGAAGCCGTCGACGCTTTGATCGACAACTCGGCCCGCTTTGGAACGCAGCAACTGAGCGCCCAGCGCCGTCCGCTCCGCTCGCTCGCCGATATGTTGAAGGGTAAGCAGGGCCGCTTCCGCCAAAACCTGCTCGGCAAGCGCGTGGACTATTCGGGCCGTTCCGTCATTGTAGTCGGTCCTAAATTAAAACTTGATGAAATGGGCATCCCGAAGCGCATGGCTTTGGAGCTTTTCCGCCCGTTCGTCGTCTCGGAAATCATCAAGCGCGGCTTGGCGCACAATATCCGCAGCGCCTCGCGCTACATGGAAGAACACACGCCGGAAGTCCTCGCCATCTTGGAAGAGGTGATGAAAGGCAAGCGGGTGTTGCTGAACCGCGCTCCGACCTTGCACCGCTTGTCCGTGCAGGCGTTCCGCCCCCAGCTCGTGGAAGGCTTGGCTATCAAGCTCCCGCCGCTCGTTTGCGCCGCATTCAACGCGGACTTCGATGGCGACCAGATGGCCGTCCACTTGCCGCTCTCCGAGCCCGCCCAGAAAGAAGCAGAAGAGATCATGTCTGCGGGCAAGAACTTGCTCAAGCCTGCGACCGGCGATCTTATCCCGGGCCCGTGGAACGACGTGGTGCTCGGCTCCTACTATTTGACCCGCAAAGTTGAACTCCAGGGCGAGATCCATCGTTTCGCCACCTACAACGAAGCTTTGCTCGCGTACCATTTTGGCGTCGTCCATCTCCACACGCCAATCATGTTCAATGGCCTCGAGACCACCGTTGGCCGCCTCGTCTTCAATAAGGCGCTCGACGGCAAGATCGATTTTGTGAATGACACGGTCACCAAGAAGAAGCTGAACGCTTTGCTTGGCAAGATCTTCCAGGAACACGGCATGGACGCCACTCGCGACACGATTGATCGCGTAAAGCAGCTTGGCTACGACATGGCGACCGTTTCCGGCATCACCTGGGCAATGGCCGACCTCATCATCCCGCCTGAAAAATCCGGCATCATGGAAAAGGCAGAGGAAGAAGTGAACCTCATCCACAGCCAGTTTGCAGAAGGTTTGCTCACGGCTTCCGAGCGCCGCAGCCGCGTCATCAGCGTGTGGGAGCGCACCAAGAACGAGCTCGCAAAGATTGTTTCCGGCATCCTGCCGTCCAACAATCCGATCTACCAGATTGTCGACTCCGGTTCCCGTGGTTCGTGGTCCCAGCCGATCCAAATGATGGGCATGAAGGGTCTCACGCAAAACCCGAAGGGCGAGACGATGGAACTCCCCATCAAATCGTCGCTCAAGGAAGGCCTTTCGGTGCTCGAATACTTCATCGCGACGCACGGCGCCCGCAAGGGAACGACCGACACCGCCTTGAAGACCGCCCAGGCCGGTTATCTCACGCGCCGCCTCGTCGACGTTTCGCAGGATCTCACGATCCGCGAAGATGATTGCCGCACGAAGGAAGGCCTCGACATGCTCCGCAGCGACGGCAAGGAATTCAACCAGAGCTTTGCATCCAAACTTTTCTCGCGCACCGCGCTCGAAGACGTGAAAGTCGGCAACAAGATCCTCGTCCGTGCCGGCGAAACCATCACCAAAGACGTTGCCGAAGAAATCGAAGCTTCGAAAATCGACAAGGTCGTGGTCCGGTCGCCCATCACCTGCAAGACGCTCTACGGCATCTGCGCCACGTGCTATGGCTTTGACCTCGGCGTGAATACTCCGGTCAAACACGGCACGGCAGTCGGCGTCCTCGCCGCGCAGTCCATCGGCGAACCGGGCACCCAACTCACGATGCGTACGTTCCACTCCGGCGGCGTCGCGGGCGCAGACATCACGCACGGTCTGCCGCGCGTCGAAGAAATTTTTGAAACCCGCTCACCGAAGGGCCGCGCCATCCTCGCGCCGTTCGACGGCACGATCGACAAGATCGAAGAGAAGGGCAACCTGAAGACCATCCGCTTCATCGCCGAAAATAAGAAAGCAAAGGCGCAGGAGGTGAGCGTGCCGCGCGGCACCGTCCTCTTCGGCCGCCAGGGCGACAAAGTCCATCAGGGCGACCAGCTCTCGGAAGGCAACCTCGACATCCACGAACTCTATGAGCACAAGGGCATGCGCGAAGTCGCACGCTACATCGTGAACGAAGTGCAAAAGATTTATCTCTCGGAAGGCGCTTCGATCAACAACAAGCACATCGAAATGATCGTGAAGCAGATGTTCTCGCGCGTGAAGATCACGGACGGCGGCGACGCGCCTGACTTCGTGATGGGCGAAATCGTTGAGAAATCCAAGTTCCTCGAAGTGAACAAGGAACTCAAGAAGCGGGGCGAGAAGCTCGCAAAATCAGAAGAAGTCTTGCTTGGCATCACGCGCATCGCATTGTCGGCGGAATCATTCCTTTCGGCGGCATCCTTCCAGGACACCTCGCGCGTCCTCGTGAAGGCCGCCATCGAAGGCAAAGTGGACAAGCTCCGCGGCCTCAAGGAAAACGTGATCATCGGACGCCTCATCCCAGCCGGCAAGCAAGATCTCGAAGACGTGCACATCCTCCACGAAGAAGACATCGAAGCCGAGGAAGAAGTTGCCGCAGCGGCAACCGGTGCGGCTCCGGCCGGGGAAGCGCCGGCGGCGGAGAAATAATCGATTCAAATAGCTCGTTTCGATTAAAACAAAAAAGGCCCAAACGGGCCTTTTTTGACTGGTCTGATTTGGTAATCGTCTTTAATTATATCGTCTCGCCAGGTCGCGTCAATAAGTCCCCGTCGCGGTGGAGATACGGGGAGTTGAACCCCGTGAACCTTGATTACCAAATCAGATTCAGTAACCGTACCACCCCCACCGCATTAACCATTTTCCTGATTTTTTGTTAAGGATTTATTAAATCTTTCGGGCTGGACATTTCAATCAGCCCTTGCTATCATAAGCTACGTTATGAATCGCGAAGATATCGACAAAAAGGAATACGAAATCTCGCTTCTCCTCAAGAACGAAGCCGATTTGGCAAACGTCCTTACGCTCGTCGGCCAGCACGGGGGAGAGATCTCGTCCGAAACCAAAGCGCGCAACCTCGCGCTCGCCTATGAGATCAAGAAGCACAAGGAAGCGGTATTCGCATACTGCAACTTCCGCGCCTATCCCGATGACGCAAAAAACCTCGAGCACGACTTGAACTCGCGCACCGACGTTCTCCGCTTTATGATCATCGCTTCGCCTCCGGCGGCCGAAAAGATCTCGCCGATGGGCCCCGGCGCGCCCCGCCGTCCGCGCCGCGCTCCGCGCACCGCAGCTCCAACGGGAGATGCGACCGCAAAGCCCCAGGCTCCGCGCCCGCTCTCGAACGAAGCCCTCGAAAAGAAAATCGAAGAAATTCTGCAATAAAAAACCCCCGCACATCGCGGGGGTTTTTTATGTCTAGCCTATGGGAGGAGGATGGACAATAATTGCATAAAACCCAAACCCTAAAATGGCTAAAACCGTGAGAATCAAACTGAAAACAAGTGCAAGAATCATACACAAGCATGTTGCCGTTAATGAATATTTACCAGGAAAGCGCCTCGTAAGAATCAAAAAATAAATTGCAATTACAAGCACGGGAGCAAGAACTATCCAACGAGGGAAGAAATGCAACGTGCTATTAAGTAAAATTACCTGCAGAGTGAAGATGGCGAAACCTAATGCGCCGCTCAGGATCATATGAATGACTGACGCTCCAAGCCCTTGTTTATTCATGCTTTAAATATAGCAAATCAGAGGGAGTTCCAAGAGGGAGATGCAAACTTTGGACCGGAAGGGCTACGAGGCGCGACGGCGCCGAGCTTTGAGCGATTATGCCAGCAGGCATAATCGCGTACCTTCCGGGACGAAGTTTGCCCCTCCCTCTTGGCCTCTTCTTTTAATCATCTTTTAATCTTGCTTTGCTATTCTAGAAGCAAAGTCATACAATAAACCTAAATTAACCCTCTATATCCATGGATCTCAACAAGGTTTTACTCGTGGGAAGAGTTACGGCCGATCCGCAGGTTCGGACGACGCCGGGCGGCCAGGCGGTGACGACGATCGGCGTGGCAACCAATCGCGTCTGGACGGACAAGAATAACCAGAAGCAGGAGGAAACAGAATTCCATAGCGTTGTCTTGTGGGGCCGCCAGGCGGAAATCGCCGGGCAGTATCTCACGAAGGGCGCGATGGTGCTGATCGAAGGCCGCCTACAGACGCGCAGCTGGACCGACAAGAACGGCGGCCAGCGCAAGACGACCGAGATCGTTGCCGAACGACTCCAGCTTGGTCCTCGTCCGCAGGGCGGCGGCGGATCATATCGCGGCGGTGCGAATAAATCTGCCGATGCGAGTGCCGCAGGCGGCGAAAAAGCTGCCGATAAGCCAGCCGAAGAAGAAGTGCCGGTCATCAGTTTGGACGATGAAACCGAGATAAAACCCGAGGATATTCCGTTTTAGCGCGCTTTGCGATATACTGACGTTTAGTGGTTCTGTTGATGTCTGGAGGTAGGCATGGACAGCGTTGTTCGAGGAATCATCTACCTTGGGCTGGCATATGTTTTTGTCCCGCCCCTGGTGAGTGGCATCCGCAACCGATACTTGCGCGCAATGCAGAATCGACGACGATGGATCTAATCAATCCGAAAGCAAATTGAGCGGGCGCGACCACTGGTTGCGCCCCTTGATTTTTAAGGGCTTATAAGGTACCATATTATCTACTATGGCAAAGAAAGTTAAAACCGTAATACGGCTTCAGCTCGCTGCAGGAGCTGCAACCCCCGCACCGCCGGTGGGTACCGTCCTTGGCCCGCAGAGCATCAACATCCAGGATTTCTGCAAGCAGTTTAACGACGCCACCAAAGATATGCGCGGCGATACCGTTCCGGCGCAGATCACGATCTACGAAGACCGGAGCTTCTCGTTCGTCTTGAAGACCCCGCCCGCCGCAGCGCTTTTGAAGAAAGCCGCCGGCATCGAAAAAGGCGCGGCCAACCCGCTCACCACAAAAGTGGGCAAGGTCACCAAGGCCCAGGTTCGCGAGATCGCAGAACGCAAGCTTCCGGACTTGAACACCACGGACATCGAAGCAGCCACCCGCATCATCGCAGGAACGGCGAAGAATATGGGAATTGAGGTGGTTGATTAGCCTCCGGATTATTAAAAGATTTTGGAATGAAGAAAGGCCCGTTCTCGAAAGAGAGCGGGCCTTTGTTGAAAATCAAACATGGAGCGAGATGGCATCTTCTGCGGAAAGCCGTGTGGCGGATCCCGTGCTGACGTTAATCGGTTCGGTTTCGGTTGTGCCGTTTATGGTGATCCAATCGCCAGTCGGCAGGTGGAACTTGCAGCAAAATGTTTTGGGATAATTGTGGCAGATCTGACACCGAAATATGCGTGCACAATGATTTGCAATCATGGCCGCAATGTTCCTGGCAACCTCGCTGTATACGGCACCCCGCTTTGGGTAGCCATCAAAAACGGTTATAAGGATCTGCGTTGCTTTTGGGACGCCGCAGAGTGTTGCAGGTTTCTCGATTTTGCCCACGATATCTACGCGCAAGAGATATGCCCGCAGACCTTCCAGGCGTTCCTCGAAAAGGGTTGTGAGAGTTTCGTCGTTTGCGTGAGAACAGAGCGACCGCGCATCGGCACATATCACTATTAAACTCATAGTTCACCTCTGCCGGGGATTATAGGCTATTTCGTCAAAAGGTCAAAGACTTTTTTGGCGATCTTCGGCGAGGCGAGATGTTTGCGATATTCGACGGTGGTGCAGACGCGGAAGGCAAAATAGGCCTGGCCGACTTCTTCGATATTTTTGAAATGCGCCGGGTAACGTTCCTTGAGTGAAGCAAGTTTTCTTCCGCGACCGTCATAAATTTTTATATCCTGTGCTTCGAAGCGTTCCGTGCCTTCAATCGGAACCACGAGAACGTGTTCGGCTGGGACGCCGGCGATGTTTGCAATTGCAGATTCAATCCCGTGCAATGCTTCCTGGTGTTCCGGCTTGAAGTCGGGATTGTTGGTGAGCCGTTTGATGACGGCATCGCTTGCGCCAAAAACGGTGATCGGCTTGCCGCTCGTCGCTTCCGCCTGCGCAAATTTTTCCGGGCGGATGACGATCGTTTCGCGGAAAAGGCTGCGCGAGCGGAGGAGCTCATAAAGCGCGGCGACGAGAGGATCTTTCGAGAGCCGCATCATGCCGGTGAGTTCGGAATCGGTGAGGTCGACGAGGTCTTCCGGCCGGAGTTCTCCCGCGACGATCATATGATGCACCATTTTCTGCATCATGCGCTGGGCGATCGCCGATGCTTTTCGCAAATAAACATTTTTATAAATCTTCAAATAATAATTCTGGAGTTCGATTGCGTTGTCGACGACTTTTTCATCGATCGCAAGCTGGCCGTCGATGAAATAAATGTGATGGCGCAGATAGTCCACGCCGACCGGGCGGCTCAAAATCGTGAACAAGCCGTCGCGTTCCAAATAGTCGAGCTTTTCCATGCCGAGATTTTTGTCGCTCACGGCGCGATACAAAGGGTCGCGGTGTTCGGCCATCGCTTCGACGAGGCGGAAATCAATGCCGCACGCTTCAATGACGGCGCGCGAGCGCTTGATGATGGCAAGGCTCATCGCGCCATTCACGCTCATTTTCTTGGCGAAGGGCGCTACCGAATCCGGCAGTTTGCACAGCGGTTCGGTGACGTGCGAGAACGGGGGATGGCCGATGTCGTGATACAAAGCATATCCGGCAAGCGCGTCGGCTTCGCGGGCATTGATGAAGCCATTCTTGATCCAGTCGTCTGCGAGCTCGCGCGTGGCATGATACGCGCCGATGCAGTGCGCTTTGCGGGTGTGCGTTGCCGACGGGAAGGTGAGCTGTCCCATGCCGAGCTGGCGCTTGTCGCCGAGCGCCTGGAATTCGCGCGTCTCGACCATCGGAAGTACGGGACGGATGTCGATGATGCCGTAGATGGGGTCGGCGATGACTTTGGGGGAGCGTTTCATCATAGCGATAGTTAGCGATTGCTACATGTCGGGCTCGATGCGTTCGTGGAGCTTCTCGAGGATTTTTCCGAGCACCTGCGGCTCGTCCATCTCGCTCGTGTCGAGAACGAAATCATAATGGCCGTAATCGAGAAAATTTTGGATGCCATAGAGCGAACGGTAGCGTTCGATTTCATTTTGGAGCCGTTCGCGATTTGCCGCGGCGAGCTCCTTAATGGATCGCGTCGCATTTTCCGGACGACGGCGGCTGCGTTCGGCGCCGACTTCCGGATCGACGGCGAGAAAAATATTATACACGGTGAACGGGCTGCCCTTTGCAAAAAACCACGCGACGCGCCCCTGGACGACAAGATCATCGTGTTCCAGCATCAGCTTTGCTTGGCGTTCGTCGATGGACTGTTCAAGCTTGGGATTATTTTTGAGTTCGGCATAAAATTCCTCGATCGTCATACCGCGCTCCCGGGCGAATTCGCGCATGATGCCGCCCATATAGAGCTCGTCGTAACCGAGCGTGTTTGCAAGGCGCGCTGCAATCGTTGTCTTGCCGGCTCCGATATGTCCGCCGATCGTGATGATCGCCATGCCTATATTCTATATCATCGGCATGCGGTGCGCGATTTGGCCGAGGGCTGTTACATTATTAAATTTTCCCTATAATATAAGCATCTATGCCGGACTACACCCCTACCATCGGCCTCGAAGTGCATGCGGAATTAAAGACGCGGACCAAGATGTTCTGCGATTCCTTGAACGACCCGGACGAAAAGCATCCGAACGTGAACGTATGCCCCGTCTGCATGGGCCATCCGGGGACGCTCCCCACGCCGAACAAGAAGGCGATTGAGCACGTCATCAAAGTCGGCCTTGCGACCGGAGGCAAGCCGAACCCGGTGAGCAAATTCGACCGCAAAAACTATTTCTACCCCGATCTTCCGAAGGCGTATCAAATTTCGCAGTCCGGCCAGCCGCTCGTGATTGGCGGGGAATTGCGCGGCGTGAAGATCAATCACATCCATCTCGAAGAAGACGCGGGCAAGCTGATGCACGATGATGCCTCGGGCGCGACGCTCGTCGATTACAACCGCGCAAGCGTGCCGCTCATGGAGCTCGTGACGGAGCCCGACATCCACAGCGCGGAAGACGCGGTGGCGTTCATGAAGGAATTGCAGCTCACGCTGCGCTACCTCGGCGTTTCCGACGCCGACCTTGAGCGCGGCCAAATGCGCGCCGACGCGAATATTTCCATTTCTGCGGACGGCACGCTCGGCACGCGCGCCGAAGTGAAAAACCTCAACTCGTTCAATTCCGTTTTCCAGGCAATCAATTTTGAAATCAAACGCCAAACCGAGTTGCTCGAAAAAGGCGAAAAGGTGAAGCAAGAGACGCGCGGTTGGGACGACGCAAAGCAAAAAACCACGTCGCAGCGATCAAAAGAGGAAGCGCAGGACTATCGCTATTTTCCGGAGCCCGACATCCCGCCGTTTGAAACGAGCGTATTCGAGCCGGAAAAGCTCCGCGCTATGCTGCCGGAATTGCCCAAGCAAAAGCGTAAACGGTTCATGAAGGAATATGGTTTGGATGAAAAACAAACCGAACTTCTCGTCGGCGAGCCGGCGATGGCGAATTATTTTGAGGCAGCCGTTTCGGAGCTCAAGGAGACGTTGGCAGACGTAAAAGGAGGCGCGCCTTCGGCAAGCGATGATAAGGCGGGAGTTGCGACGCTCTACAATTATTTAACGAGCGATCTTCGCGGCCTTATCAACCAGAGCGGCGCAAAATTTGAGGATATCAAGATCGATCCGGAACACCTTGCGCACCTTGCGGCGCTCATTGAGCAGAAAAAGATCACAAGCCGTCAAGCAAAAGACATGCTTGCCAAAATGTTTGAGACCGGTGCTGATCCTGAAGAGATTATGAAATCGGAAAATATCGGGATCACATCCGACGAAGGCGAAGTCGAAGCGGTGGTGCTCGCGGTGATCGCGGAGAACCAGGCAGCGGTTGCGGATTTCAAAAAAGGGAAAACAGCGAGTTTGCAGTTCTTGATCGGCAAAGCGATGGCCAAGCTGAAAGGCAAGGCGCGTCCCGACATGCTGAAAGATTTGCTTGAGCGGAACCTCGCATAGCAGCTGTGGAAAAGCCTCTTGACCGCCGGGGCGGGGAGGCGTACGATTAAAAAGTTATATGAAGCATGCATCTTCACGACATCTCTGTGCATTGACCTCGCTTTCCACCCGCATCGTGCAAGCGAGTTTTATTACGATTATGAACCTTACGATTTCCACCGATGGTGGAAGCGGGTTCTTGCGGCGGGATAGAAACTAAAACACTCTATCGTTCCACAAAAAGCCTCTTCCACCGAAATGGAAGAGGCTGTTCGTTCATTCCAAACTTAAGAGGTGGATATGGCCAACGGGAACATCGCTCCTCCTGGAGATCCTGCAATTGAGAGGCTCCCCGCAACAGCGTTTATCCAGTGTGGAAGCTGCCACAAACCTGCTTTTCGGCGTCTCGCGCCCAATATAACGGGCCAAGAGACACTTTCGTACTGTTGCGAAAATCCAGCATGTTCGTCCCGGCACATGTACGGGAACAAACGCTGCGAATTCTGCGGCAAGGCAAATGTTGTTTTTGACGAAGCGCTGCAAGTCTATCGTTGCAAAGATCGAAACGAGGCGTGTCTTGCGGTCCAGAAAAAGCGAGCCCCAGCCCAACAGCTCCCCACGCAGATACTTTTGGCAGAGTCACGGGCCAAAAAAAATCTCCGCGAGTCAGCAAGTCTGCTTTGTCCGTAATGGACTACGACATTCAGGGCGCACCTTCGCTCATCCGAGCGTGCGCCCTTTCATTCTTTTTATTTGTGCCATAAAATAAAAGAAGATCTTCAGGTTGGGATTTCTTCCTTGATGGAGATAGCCTTTTGCGAAAGGAGACGAACGATTCGTTTCTCAAGGGGCTCTCTCCATTTACAAGGAGAGGATCATCCTAACCAAAGGAGTAGATCGCATGGGGGTTCGTCAGCTCGCCGTCTGGAGAAATTCCATCCTGGCATTCCTAAAACGAAAAATCGGGGATGCCTTACCGCTTGTCACCTGGAAACGCGCCATGGTTGTCGGCATTTCCGTCTTCGCGTTGTGTTTAATCATCCACTTTGCATTCCGCTCGCCGGAAATCGCCATCACTATTTTGGCGGTCTGGACCATCATTACGATCCCGCTTGCGTTGCTTCAGGGTTGGAAGGTTCCTCCCGAGGAAGCCAAGCCGGTTCACATGCCATTCCGCCCCGGAGTTTCCACCAAGGACCTCTGGAAGCAAATGGATGAGGAAGAAGAGCAAAAGCGGCGCAACGAACGTTCACGCGGCGCGTACGCGTGATAGCACCTCTATTCCCGGCGGATGCCACAAGCATCCGCTTTTTTTATTTTCTTTTAATGAATTGCTTTACGAGCGCTTGCGCCTGCTTTTTGTTTTTCACCCAATGGATTTGCTTGTCGCGTTTGAACCAGGTCATCTGGCGCTTGGCATAATGCCAGCTTTCTTTTTCGATGCGAGCGATCATCTGTTCTTTTGTGATCATGCCGCGCAGATAGCGGCTCACGTAGCGGTATTCGAGGCCGAAGTCATCGAGCTTCTTCCAGCTCACGCCGTTCGCGTGGAGGCGTTCAACTTCCCGGATCATGCCGGCGCGAAAACGCTTTGCGAGGCGAGCCGCAATATTCTTTTTGAGCGCCGGGGCGCTCGGATTGAGGCCGATTTTCAAAATGGGATATTCGGTTTTTTGCGCGAGCGCCGCTTCGCGGTTTGGTACGGGCCTGCCGGTCGCGAGGACAATCTCAAGCGCGCGCACCAAGCGCCGCGGGTTGTGGGGATCGATGTTCGCCGCGCGCGCCGGGTCTAATTTTTTGAGTTGGGCAAAAAGTTTTTCGGCAGATTGTTTTTCGAGTTTGCGGCGCAGCGCAGGATCCGGCTTCACCGAAGGGAGCGCGTAATTGTAGAGAAGGGAGTCAATGTAGAAACCGGTGCCGCCGACGACGATCGGCAGTTTGCGGCGAGTCAAGATTCCTTTAAGGATTTTTTTAGATATTGCTTGATACTGCCCGACGGAAAATGTTGAACGCGGGGAAGCGACGTCGAGCATGTGATGGCGCACGCCGCGCATCTCCCCGCGGGTCGCTTTGCCGCTCCCGATGTCCATGCCGCGGTACACCTGGCGCGAATCGGCGGAAATAATCTCGCCATTATATTTACGCGCGAGCGCGATGGAGAGCGCGGTCTTGCCGCTTGCGGTGGGGCCGACGATTGCCACAATCATGATGCCATCATAGCCGATTTGCGCCGATAAAAAAAATCCGCCGAGCGCATTGCCTCGGCGGATTGCGGTTTGTCAGATAACTCGTTTGCGGCGACTTCGTTCTTGCATGAGAACGGCGAACAGATCCCTGCAGGATGAGCATTTGCTCAGATGCTCGCTGATTATTTCTTGCTGGGGAGGTGTCATGGTGCCGCTCAGGTAGTCATCCAGAAAATAGATGGCGCAATTGCAGTTGCCATACAGTTCAACCGGACGTTCAAAGTCTTCTTCGCGGTCCATAGGCACTCCTTGGGACGTTCTCCTGTCATTCTCGCTGCCTGCTGGAAAAAAGCAAGGCACTCGATTAAGATACACCTTATGGAATCGAATGAGATTCGATCGCGGTTTCTTGCATTCTACAAAGAGCGCAAGCACGCCATTATCCCTTCGGCGTCGCTCGTTCCCGAGAACGATCCGACAACGCTCTTCACGGGAAGCGGCATGCAGCCCTTGGTGCCGTATCTTTTGGGAGCTGCGCATCCGGAAGGAAGGCGTTTGGCGGATTCCGAAAAATGCTTCCGCGCCGAAGACATCGATGAAGTGGGCGACAACCGCCACACGACGTTTTTTGAGATGCTCGGCAATTGGTCGCTCGGCGACTATTTTAAAGAGGAGCAGCTTGGGTGGATTTTTGAGTTTTTGACCGATAAAGAAAAAGGCGCGGGCCTCGACCCGGATCGCCTCTACGTCACCGTATTTGCCGGAGACGAAGCCACGGGCATTCCCGCCGATGAAGAGTCGGTGAAGATTTGGAAGCGATTGTTCAAAGAAAAGAAAATAAAAGCAGAATACGTCGCCCTCGGTTCCGAAGCGGAAGGCAGTGAAAAAGGCATGCGCGGCGGCAGGATCTTTTCGTACGACGTGAAGAAAAATTGGTGGAGCCGCGCGGGCGTGCCGTCAAAAATGCCCGCGGGCGAGCCGGGCGGGCCGGACTCGGAAATTTTTTATGATTTTGATCCGAGCGGCGCAATGCACGATCAAAAATTCGGGAACCAGTGCCATCCGAATTGCGAATGCGGCCGCTTTCTTGAAATCGGCAATTCCGTTTTTATGGAATACAAAAAGCGCGACGACGGCGCGTTCGAAAAACTTTCCCAGCGCAACGTGGACTTTGGCGGCGGCCTTGAGCGCATTACGGCGGCGGCAAACCGCAACGCGGACATTTTCAAAATCGACGTGCTGTGGACGACCATCGCCGCGCTCGAAAAGGAGTTTGGCAAAAAATATGACGCGAGCCCGGCGACCACCATGGCCTACCGCGTCATTGCGGACCATATCCGCGCGGCAGTGTTCCTCGTGGGCGACGGCGTGGTTCCGTCGAATAAAGAGCGCGGCTACGTGTTGCGCCGCTTGATCCGCAAGGCGGTATTCGAGGCGCATCGCTTGGGAAGCGATTCCGCCGCATGGACCCGCGGCGTCGGTTCGGCGGTGGTTGATGAATATGGCAGCCATTACGCCGGCCTCGCCGAGCGCCGCGACGCGATCGTATCCGAACTCGAGAAAGAAGGCGTAAAGTTCCTCGCCACGATGGAAGCCGGCCTTAAGATTTTTAATGACATCGTGAAAACGGAATCCGAACGACATCCCGAACGGAAGCGCATCACCGCAGACGATGCATTCCTGCTCTTTGCCACCTATGGCTTCCCGATTGAACTCACCCGCGAAAAGGCGGAAGAGATCGGATTCACGATCGACCTTGCCGGATTCGCCGCGAAGCTCAAAGAGCATCAGGACCGCTCCCGTACGGCAACGGCAGGGACGTTCAAGGGCGGCCTTGCGGATATGTCCGAACGGACCATACGCCTCCATACGGCGCACCATCTTTTATTGAAAGCGCTCCAAGTCGTGCTTGGCAAACAGGTGAAACAGCGGGGGAGTAACATCACGAGCGAGCGCCTGCGCATGGATTTTTCGTATGACGGCAAAATGACCGATGAGCAAAAGAAAGAAGTCGAAGCAATCGTGAATGAAAAGATTGCCGAAGATCTTCCCGTGACGCGGAGCGAGATGGGCCGCGACGACGCGGAAAAACTCGGCGCGGAGCATGAGTTCGGGCAGAAATATCCGGACCGCGTTTCGGTCTATTCCATCGGCCCGAAAGGCGCAACGGAGGACAAGCCCCACTTTGAGAAAGCGTTTTCGATCGAATTCTGCGGCGGTCCGCACGTGGCGCACACGGGCGAGATCGGCCGGTTCAAACTCGTCAAAGAAGAAGCCGTTGCCCACGGCATCCGGCGCGTTCGCGGAACCATTGAATAGCGGCGGCTCGCGAGCCCTCAACGCCGCCGCGGCGAGGGCTTTGCGTGTGATAGAATAAAATTGTGAAAAAGGATAAATTCATCATCCTGGAAATCGCTCCGAACGGCGTGAATGCCTTGTTTCTCGGAGTGGACTCCAACCGGAACATCCAACTCGAAAAATTTGTTGAAAACGTAGACCTTAAAAAATTCTTAAAATCTCCCCTCCGGCGCATGACGCAGAAATCATGGGAGGGCGAGTACCTATTCAAAAAATCGCGCCGCAAGATCGTCGCCACGGTGCATCCATCGCTTGCAACCACGATTCCGATCCCGCTCGACCTGCCGCGCGACAAAGCCGAAATCAAATTTGAGATTACGCTCGCCGAAGTCGAGAACCTCATTGCGCAGGCGATGGGAAAAATTTTCAACCAGTGCCGCAACGAAGCGGCCCAGCGCCTGGGCATCCACGAGCTCGATACGATTCTCGTGGGGGCGCAAGCGCGGCATTTCAAAATCGACGGCAAGTCGGTCATCAATCCGACCGGCTTCACCGGCAAAAAAATTTCGCTCGTCCTTGAACTCCGGTTCACGACGCGCGAACTCTTCGAGGACCTCAAGCAATTTTTCAACGCACCCGACGCATTTTTCTTTTTGGAGGGGCCGCAGTCGCGCCTCACGAGCATCGCCCGCACCCGCAAGCTGCCCGTCACCCTGATTGTTTCGGAGAACGGCGGCGCTGCCGTCTACGTGCTTGCCGAGGGGAAGGAAGGATATCCCGTGCTCTACCGCGAAAAGCTTGGTTGGGACTTTGACGAGCTCATCAACCGCATCGCGGCCGAGCTCGGCGTGAGCTTTGGCAATGCCGAGAAACTCTACGAAGCATATCGGTCCGGCAAGCTCTCGGCGGCGGCGGCCCGCGGATTCAAGCGCATCCTCGACCCCGTCGTCTTGCGGTTCGAGGAGGCTCTCGCGAAAGAAAAGCTCCGCGGATCCGTATATATCGATGCCCCGCACGAATTGCCGTACGCCTTGCCGTACCGCGCATCGGGGGCGATTCTCGAATCCCTGCCGATCGCCGAAATTTTTCACGAACTCGACTTCCCCGGCGAGATCGACGGGCGGGGGATCCCGAACCGCATTTTGGGGCGGCACCTGCTTCCGTTTCTCGAAGCATATTTCGACCGGAGCAATTCGGAAATCAACCAAAAACTCCGGCGGCGGCTCCATTGGTTGTTAAATTAGCGCAAAATACGTGTGGTATAATGGTTAACAGATGAAAAAAATAATTGCCGACAAAAGTGACGACGTAGTCGAAATTATCGACCGCATCCTCGAAGAATCGGACGAAGCAATCGCGCTCGTCATCCCCAAATCATCCGCACTCGGAAAATCGGTGCGGAATTTCAATCTTTTGAAGCGAGAGATGGACGGCGCCGGCAAGACGATCATCATCGAATCGGTTGATGAGAATGTTTTGGCATTCGCGAAACAGGCGGGTATCGAAGCAAGCCATCCGTTGTGGCGCAGCGTGCGCGGCAGCGGCGGGATTTCGGACATCGTAGCCCACGACGAAGGCCAGGAGCAATCGCCGAAATCAAAAAAGAAATCAAAGAAAACGGAGAAGAAGGCCGTTGAAGCAGACGAGGCGGGCGACGACGAGCGATCGCCGGAATCCGAGCCGATCAAATTAAAAGTCCATACCGAAGAAGAAATCATCGAAACTTCCATTGAGAGCGAAGTCGACGGCGGCGAAGGAGGAGACGAAGACGACGAAGCGCGCGAGGCCGAAGCAGAGGCAAAGGAATCGGAAGCCGTGGCCAATCGGTTTTTTACGAATATGCCCGACGATGACGGCGACGGGCAAGGCGATGATTCCGGCGGCTCGTCGCGGTTTTGGTGGATTCTGGCCGGCGTCGTCGTGATCGCGGCGATCGTCGTGTATGTCCTCACGACGTTCTTCAACCATGCGGACATCGCCATCAATTTCAAGCAGACGCCATGGAGCTATAAGGATAATTTTGTTGCCGATAAATCCGTCTCGGCGATCAATCCGAGCGGCAACGTGATCCCCGCGCAGATTTTTACATCCAACAAAGACGTCACGCAATCCTATCCCGCGTCGTCCGTCCAGAACGTTTCGCAAAAAGCGCGCGGTACGATTACGATCTATAACGCCTACAATTCCTCCCCGCAAGAACTCGTCGCGACGACGCGTTTTGTCACCCCCGACGGCAAACTGTTCCGTCTCGTAAGCAACGTGACCGTGCCCGGCGCGCAAGTCGTGAACGGACAGATCACGCCGTCTTCCATCACTGCCGCCATCGTCGCCGACCAGCCGGGGCCCGACTACAACATCGGCCCGGTTGCGAAGCTCACGATTCCGGGATTCCAAAAAGACCAGGCGCGCTACAACGGTTTCTATGGCGCAATCACCACGTCCACGACCGGCGGCTATGTCGGCAAGAAAGCGGTTCCGACGGCGGCCGACGTGAATGCCGCAAAAGCGAGCACCACAGCGATACTCGAATCGAGCCTCTCGAGCGGATTTTCGGCGAGCTATCCGAATAATTTCAAAATCCTCGACGGCGCGACGACGTATCAGGTGACCAAACTCGTGGTGAGCACCTCGACCGACGACAACGGGAACTTCACGGTGTTCGGGGAGGTGACGCTCGAGGCAATCGGCTTCGACGAAAGCGCGCTCAAGGCATACCTCCTCTCGCTTGCGCAGAATACGGAAGAGAATTCGGTTTTCGCCTCCCTCAATCCAAGCTACTCAAACGTCCAAGCCAATTTCACGACGGGACAGGTCAAGTTCACGCTTACCGCCCAAGGGTCCTTGGAGCCGGCCTTTTCCGCGAGCGACTTCACAGCGACCATCCTCGGCAAGAGCATTTCCGAGGCCCGGTCGGACATATTGGCCCTCCCTCAGCTGGGGAATGGCACGATTTCCGTCTGGCCGCTCTGGCTCATGCATATCCCGTCCGATCCCAGCAAGATCCACGTAACCGCCCAATAGCCCCGAAGGCCTGCGGCAGTTGACACAAAACGCGGTTTCGGCATATAATCTCCTTACCGCATCAAGCGCCTTTTATTCGCACGAATGAGTTCAAAGACCAGCTAATGGAGAAGATTGAAGCGAAAGGAGGTAAGGTCACCCTCGCCCTGCCGGGTTTGATGTTTCGAGTGACGATGAATGAGACGGGAGCGGAAGTCCTGGCTCATTTGGCGGGCAAAATGAAGATTAACAACATTCGCGTTTTACCAGGCGACAACGTTCTCGTTGAGCTCAGTCCCGACGGACGTCGGGGTCGCATCGTGCGGCGATTATAAAAGTTTTCCAAAACTATGAAAGTTCGCAGCTCAGTAAAAAAGATCTGTTCGAATTGCCAAATCGTAAAGCGAAAGGGCAAAATTTACGTACGCTGCAAAAATCCAAAGCACAAACAGCGCCAAGGCTAACTTTTTAAACCAATGCGTATCTTCGGTGTAAACATCCCCGATAATAAGAGAATCGAAATCGCCCTCACCTACGTTTACGGCGTGGGTGATTCGGTGAGCCATAAGGCGCTCACGGCCGCGAAGGTTGATCTTGGCAAGAAAGCCAAAGACCTCACCGCCGACGAAGTGCTCCGCGTGCAGAACTTTTTGGAAAAGAACTATCCGGTGGAAGGCGAATTGCGCCAGCTCATCAAGCGCAACGTGAACCGCCTCAAAGAGCTTCAGGCCTATCGCGGCCTTCGCCACATGCGCCGCCTTCCGGTCCGCGGCCAGCGCACGCGTACCAATTCCCGCACCGTCCGCGGCAACGTCCGCAAGACGGCCGGCAGCGGCAAGCGCAAAGTTGACCTCAAGTAATCATTAAGCCACGAGCAAATCTATGGGCAAGAAAAAAGTAACAACTGAATCGCAGGACAAAGCCGTGAAAGACGCGGCGTCCGTGGATACCGCCGTCGCGAAAGCCGCTCCTTCGAGCGCCCGCAAAGCGCGCCGTATCCAGGAGGGGAAGGTGTATGTAAACGCTTCCTACAACAACACCGTCGTCACGGTCACGGACGTCGGCGGCAACGTTTTGGCATGGGCTTCCGCCGGTTCACTCGGTTTTGCCGGCCCCAAGAAAGCAACTCCGTTCGCTTCTTCCAAAGTCATCGCCGCCATCGCGGAAAAACTCCAGAACAACGGTCCGCAAGACATCGTTGTGATCGTAAAAGGCATCGGCAGCGGCCGCGACTCGGCGATCCGTTCGCTCATCAACCACGGCTTCAACATCACGGCCATCAAAGACGCAACTCCGATCCCGCACAACGGTCCGCGTCCTCCCAAAGTGCGCCGCGTATAGCACTAGAAACTTTCCCCGAATTCCTCTATTATTCACCAGAAACAAATAACCAGAAATAAATTACTAGTATGATCGGTCCAAAAGAAAAAAGAGAACGGGCATTGGGCGTGCGACTCGGCTTGAAAGCCGAGCGTGCTTTGTCGCCCAAGTCTTCGATGGTGCGCAAGCCCTATAAGCCCGGCGTTCACGGACCGCGCGGCCGCAATAAGGCGCTTTCCGAATTCGGCCTCCAGCTCCGCGAAAAGAGCAAATTCAAAATCAGCTACGGCGTCGACGAGCGCAACCTCAAGCGCCTCTTCAAGATGGCGCAGGTTGCAAAGGGCGCGAACGGCGCCAAGATGCTCGAATTTTTGGAGCGCCGCCTCGATAACGTCGTGTTCCAGCTCGGCTTCGCACCGTCGCGCGGCGCGGCACGCCAGATCGTGAACCACGGCCACATCAACGTCAACAAGCGCAAAGTAAAATCGCCGGGTTACACCGTCCGCAAGGGCGACGTAATCTCGGTCCGCGAAGGGTCGCTCACAAAGGCCGGCCTCGGCAAGAGGAAGGAAGTTTTGGCAAAGTATGATGCTCCGGCATGGCTCCGCCTCGACGCGGAAAAGATGGAAGGCGAAGTTTTGAGCCTCCCGTCAGACATAAACGCCCCGTTTGAAATCAACTTATTGGTCGAATCATTCTCAAAATAATCATTAAATTTTCATAAAACCATGGAATTCGCTTATGTGAGCTCAAGTGTGACCATCAAGACCGTTTCCGAAGACGCAAAGAACGGTGTTTTCGAAATCGAAGGATTGTATGCCGGCTATGGCCAGACGGTCGGTACGGCGCTCCGCCGCACCCTCCTTTCTTCGCTCCCGGGCGCCGCAGTGACGGAAATCAAAGTGAAGAACGTCCCGCACGAATTTTCAACCTTGCCGGGCCTCAAAGAAGACGTCATTGAGCTCATGCTCAACTTCAAGAAGCTCCGCTTCCGCTTGCACACCGACGAGCCGCAAGTTTTGGCTTTGAAGGCAAAAGGCGAAATGACCGTCACCGCAGGGGACATCGAAGTCAATTCCAACGTTGAAATCGTGAACCCCGACGAAGTTTTGGGTACGCTCACCGCAAAAGACGCCGAACTCGACATCGAAGTCAAAGTCGAGCGCGGCCTCGGCTACGTTCCGGTTGAAGCCCGCAAGACGGAAGGCCGCTTGCCGATCGGCACGATCGCCGTCGACGCCAACTTTGCTCCGGTCCAGGCCGTGAACTTCACGATCGAAGACATGCGCGTTGGCGACCGCACCGACTACAACCGCCTCCGCTTGGAAATCGAAACCGACGGCACGGTGAGCCCGTCATCGGCGCTCCACAAGGCGAGCAATATTTTGAAGGACCACTTCGAGAAGGTTGCAACCGTCGAAGTGAAGGAATTTGACGCTCCCAAGCCAGAAGGCGGCAAAAAGAAAAAAGCCAAGAAAGAATAATTGGGGAACCGATGATTATTTACCAAAGCAATGCGTCACTCTAAAGTAGGAAGAAAATTCAGCCGTTTGCGTGGTCCGCGCCGCGCGTTTTTGCGCAACCTCTCGAACGACTTGATCCGTGCGGGCGCCATTGAAACGACGGAAGCCCGCGCCAAGGAAATCCGCCCGGCGGTGGAACGCCTGGTGACCTTTGCAAAGAAGCAGACGCTCGCCGCGCGCCGCGTCATCGTGAGCCGCGTTGGCAATCAAAAGATTGCCGACAAGCTTTATGGTGAGTATGGCCCGCGCTATGCCGGCCGCGCCGGCGGCTACCTCCGCATCGTAAAGCTCGGCAAGAGCCGCAAGCGCGACGGCGCCCAAATGGCCCGCATTGAATTTGTATAATATCGCACCCATGGATTATCACATCGACGCAAAAAACAAAATTTTGGGACGCGTGGCATCTGAGATCGCCTATATTTTGCAGGGCAAAAAGTCAGCCGCGTACCAGCGCAACCAGGTTGCTGCCGACAAGGTCTACGTAAAGAACGTGGGCGGCCTCGTTGTGACCGGCAAAAAGACCACCGATAAGATCTATCGCCGCCACACCGGCTACGTCGGCCACATCAAAGAGAAGACATTCAAGGAAGCGATGACGAAAGACCCAAAGTGGGTCCTTCGTCGCGCCGTCCGCAAGATGCTTCCGCAGAACTTCCTCACCCAGAAGCGCATCAAGAATTTAATTTTTGTTGAAGAATAATTTCCACGAATTAATCCATGGCAACCACCAAAGAAACAACCCAGCACCACTCGACCGCAAAAGCGCCTCGTTCGACCACTCACAAAGTGAGTGGCGCTCCGCGCTACACGGAAGCGGTCGGCCGCCGCAAGACGGCGATCGCCCGCGTCCGCATCATGCCCGGCACCGGCAAGATGACGGTGAATGAGAAAGACATAAAAACATATTTTGCCTCCGCCCGCCTTGTTGCCGCTGCGCGCGCGCCATTTGAACAATTGAAGATCGCCGACATGGACGCGAGCGTCCACATCTCCGGCGGCGGGTTGCACTCGCAGGCAGAAGCCATCCGCCTCGGCCTCTCCCGCGCGATCGTCCTCAAAGACGCCGAATGGAAGCCGCGCCTCCGCACGATCGGCTTCATGACCCGCGACTCCCGCATGGTTGAACGCAAGAAGTACGGCAAGAAGAAAGCAAGACGTTCACCACAGTGGGCGAAAAGGTAAAGATGCAAAAATTGCACATGCAAAAACACCCCAGAGAATATCTGGGGTGTAGTGTATGTGTTCGGAAGCTGAATAGACAATTTATCTTCGCGATGGGATGGATGGCGGTGTTCTCTCAAGGGATTACACTCTAATCAATGGTTTCCCCTCCTATATACAGATAGGTTCATTTTCTCCTATATATCTTCCGCGGTGGACGCACGGGGAGTTGAACCCCGCGAATTTCGATGTCAAAGCGAAATCGGTGACCGCACTACGCCCACCGCAAGCACACAGTAGCAGGCTCACATTAAATAATTTTTAAATGCGACTTGATAGTCTCGACTTTTTTGTTATATTAATATAGTCAAGGCGAAATCGAAGAAGACAGCCCCGGAAAGCGGAGCTGTTTTTGTTATAGTCTTGGGGATGGATGCAGTTATAGCAAGCGCACCACGGATCATGAATCATCATGGTAATATATTGAAGATGCGGATGTTCCGCTGAAACCAATCACTATGAACCTCAAAGAAATCGGCAAACTCCTGGTCGCCCTGATTGTTGCAGAAGCCGCCGGAATTATTGGCGCCCTATTCACTACTCCTGCAATTTCCACGTGGTACGCGCCGCTCGTAAAGGCACCACTCAATCCGCCGTCGTGGGTTTTTGGGCCGGTCTGGACGACGCTCTACGCCCTCCTGGGAATTGCTCTTTATATTGTGTGGCACAACGGATGGCGCGTGCGGAACCAGATCGTCAAAGCAAAAAAGCGCGCATGGAATCGGTGGTCGGAACAATTTTGGGTCGGCGACTGGCAAAAACAAAATATCATTGCCGTTTTTGCGGTGCAATGGATTCTGAATGTTGGTTGGTCAATCATCTTTTTTGGGCTGCACCAACCCGGATGGGCATTCTTTGAAATCATCGCGCTATGGATATCGATCGTATATGTGATGGTCAACTTTTACAGGGTTTCCAAAGCGGCGGCGTGGATTTTGCTGCCATATCTGGTGTGGGTCAGTTTTGCGGCGTACCTCAACTAGTTTGTTTGGATCGGAAATTAAAAAAATAAAACGGCCACGCCTATGGAAGCCATTGCGCCAGTGTATAAAAAAATCGCATTAGCAGGCGTGTTGGCGCTCGTTGCTGTTTTTGTTGCGTTTTTGCCGAGCGCAAAAGCTTCCATTGCTTTTGTCCAAGCGGTTGATACTGGGCCTGCGCTAACATCAGGAAATCCGAGTTTGCATTTCACGAGCAACAATACTGCCGGTAATACGATTATCGTCTGGGTCACGTGGCAGCAAAATGTTTCATTCTCCGTGAGCGACTCGCAGGGCAACACCTATACCTTGATACCTGCCACCAAATCACCGACCCCCGGCGGTTTTTTCGCCGAGATGGCATATGCTTCGAATATTAAAGGAGGGAACAATACGGTTACCGTTTCATATGGCGGCACGGTGTGGAACCAATATACCATCGCTGCGGAATATAGCGGCATTGCCGCGACGAACGCGCTCGACCAAGCCACATCCGCCGCATCCAAAACCACGCCGACGGTGGGCCCGATGACGACGCTTCAAAACGGAGACCTCGTCGTGGGAGCGTTTTATAACGACAACGGGACGGGAGGCACGTGGACTGCAGGATCGGGTTTCACGAGCCGATCGACCGTGATGGTAGCCGCCTATTTTGAAGACACGATCCAGGCGTCGGCCGGTTCAATCACTGCCACCGCTTCGCATCTTGGCAGCCTTTTTGATGGATCGCTTGCCGCGTTCATTCCTGCATCCGGCGGCGGTGGTGGCGGAGGAGGTGGAGGCGGGGGCGGAAGCGGCGGCCCGACAACCTATTATATTGATTGCCAGTCCGGAAACGATGCCAATAATGGGACGTCAAAAAGCACGCCATGGCTTCGGCAACCCTATATGTACGGCTTTGGCGGCAGCTACACGCATCATGCCGGCGACCAATTTATATTTAAAGGAGGCGTGACGTGCCCGAATAGCTACTTCCCGATCGTTCCCGTTTCTGGCGGAGCCTCGGGAACTCCGGATTATTATGGCGTTGATAAAACATGGTACGCCGGTTCGGCGTGGACGCGTCCGATTTTTGATATGCAGGGCAAGGTGCTTGCGAATAGTGCGAACAACAATGAAATCGATCTCACCATCAACCGGCCGAGCTATATAACCATCGACAACATCGAATTTAAGGGGCACTACTGGTCGGGGACGTATGCCTGGAACCAGAATTTTACCATCGATGCCGCATCGGGAGGAATCGCGGGCATCACGGTGGAAAATTGTTATTTCCACGGCTGGACGCACGCGCTCACGCCATTCACGCCGGACAGTTATAAAATTTTGGTTGGTTATTATGATCCGGGCGACATGAATGCGGACAATAATACGTTCAGCGATGCCGACGGCGATGGCGTGAGCGGCGAAGCAGCCTACGGCGGCATCGTCAATTTTACGAACAGCGTTATCCACGACATGTCGAATGCCGTGGTTGGCACATTTCGGCAGGTGAGCGGAAACCTCATCTATAATATCCACAATTCGTATGACAATACGACCTACGATCCGACTCAGGCAAACCACATGAATAACATTGAGGTATGGTCGCTGTGGGGCGATGCGAGCCCGGAACTGGTTTTCAATAATGTCGTCCATAACTCCGACAGCGGCGTCTATCCTTTGCCCATGGGTGCCGGGTTCGGCAACGGCACATTCGGCACTGAATATGTTTTTAACAATGTTTTCTATGGATTGAGCTACCCGACACCGGCCGATTTGGACGGCAGCTGCAGTGCGAGCACATACGGCGGATCGTGCACCCCGAGCATGTGGCCCACCTACATTTGGAACAATACGTTTTCGGCCGACGGCGTCCCTAATACGCCGTGCTTCCGGGTTGTGAACCGCGGCACCGGAAACTGGGGGACTGTCGACATGCGGAATAACCAGTGCGTGAGCAACGGGGGACTCATAAGCTACGATTCCGGCGTCGGTATAAATAATTTTATAAATTCCAACAACGTAACCATGTCCATTGCTTCGGCAACGAGCTACGGCTACACGTCTTCAAACCAGTTTCAACCCACGACGGGGAGCAATCCGACCGTCGGGGCCGGGGTAAATCTTTCGGCGCAATGCACCGGAGTGTTTTCGCCGCTCTGCTCCGACGTTTTGGGTGCGGCACGCCCGTCTGCGGGCGCATGGGACGTTGGAGCCTACCAATATGCCGGAGCCCGCGATACGCAGGCGCCGACGATTCCCCAGGGGCTCGCCGTTACGGGCACGACAACGTCTACCGTTTCGCTTTCATGGAGCGCCTCAACGGACAACGTTGGCGTTGCCGGATACAAGATATACCAAAGCGGCATCCAGATCGGCACGACAGCCGTCACGGCATACACCGTTGCGGGCCTCTCTCCGTCAACCAGTTACAGCTTTACCGTATCTGCGTATGACGCCGCCGGAAATGCGTCTGTGCAATCATCGGCAGTTGGCGCAACCACGCAAGCATCAAATCCCCAAGTGCTCTATGTCCGCATCGGAGCCGCCGGGAACGGATCGGGATCCGATTGGACAAACGCCCTGCCCGACTTTCCGAGCACGATGATCCGCGGCGTCACATATTATGTCGCTGCCGGAAATTACGGTTCATATCTTTTTAATACTCCCGAATCGGGGACGTCGGTCATCACCATCAAAAAAGCGACGGCTGCCGACCACGGGACGTCGGTTGGCTGGAACAGTGCCTATGGCACCGGCCAGGCAATTTTCGGCAATTCGCGTTACATACAAAGCTATTGGAACTTCTCAGGCATTGATTTCAGCACTGGCTATTGGGTTTTTGATGGCAACACCGGATCGGGGAATGCTTCGACAAGCTATGGGTTCACCTTCAAACCCGATATGAGCGGATCGGATGAATCATATCTTCAGATCAATGCCGCGCAGACAAAAACATTCTACGGCATGGCAATCAGGCATGTTGCGGTTTCATGTTCCGGGCTCGCCACCAACCAGGAGATCGGCATCTCGGGCGGATCGCAGGCGGACGTGGAAAGCCCCGTGCTCCAATATTTCTTTGTCGATAACTGCCAGGTGGCCGTGTATACCTTTGGCAATAACTGGCTCGTTGCCAACGGCTACTTTGGACGGCAATGGTCAACGTCGACCCATCATGGCGTTCCGGTGCAGGACAGCTACTCAACCAACACGACATTCAAAGACAATATTCTCACGCAGTGCCAGTACATTTGCGTCGAAGGCGAGACCGGCGGAGTGTTCTACGACAATATCTTCAACTTCACGACGCCATTTTCTACGCCGGAAGGGATCATCTCGGGCTCTTCCAACCAACCGGTGCTGAATGCGGGCATCTATCACAACACGGTACTCAACAGCTCCGCTCCAATCCTGTGGCAGCAGAGCGTCTCGACTGCCGGTGCCATGGGCAACATCGTGGAAAATAATCTTTTCTATAATTCCAACGGCAGTTTACCACTCAATGGCGGCGGCGCGATCACGCACGGCTACAATACGTTTTACCAATCAAATTCCATCGACGCTGCCGCGACCGACCGCGTGAATGCAAGCGGAAACCCATTCGTCAATCTCGCCGGATCAGATTTTCATCTCACGGGAAATCTCCAGCCAGGAATCGCTCTCGGTTCTCCATATAACATCGACTACGACGGCGTGACGCGAAGCAATTGGGACGCGGGTGCATATGAATATGTTTCTTCCGGTGGCTCCGGCTCCGGCGGCGGTTCTGGCGGCGACACCACGCCTCCCTCGGTTGCCATTGCTTCCCCCTCAAACAACCAGACCGTTTCCGGAAGCATCACGATCCAAGGGAATGCTTCAGACAATGTGCTTGTCTCTACCGTCCAGCTTTCGCTTGATGGAGGAAATTACTTCACGATCTCCGGCACCACCAGCTGGACATATTCCCTTGATACCACAACGCTTGCCAACGGGAACCATACGATCCAAGCCAAAGCGACTGATTCATCAAACAATACGGCCATCACAAGCCTTGTGACCATCAACGTACAGAACCAGACAAGTAGTGGAGGTGGTGGCGGAGGTTCATCTGGCGGCGGCGGTTCATCGGGAGGCGGCGGAAGTGGCGGAGGTTCGAGTGGTTCATCAGGCGGTGGCGGATCAAGCGGCAGTGGTTCATCTGGTGGTTCCGGAGGAAGCTCTGGCGGCTCTTCCGGTGGTTCCGGTGGCAGTTCATCCGGTTCTTCTTCCTCTTCGACCCTCCCTACCTCCCAATCCGGCCTTGAAGCCTTGCTCCAATCCCTCATTGCAGAACTCCAGGCACTGATCAACCAATTGAACCATCAACTCGTAGCAAGCTTCACCCGGAATCTCACCCTGGGGAGCTACGGCCAGGACGTCAAGAATCTCCAGCTCTTCCTCAATGACAACGGCTATACGATATCCCCAAGTGGGGCCGGATCTCCCGGCAATGAAGTCATGTACTTTGGCGCGAAGACTCAAGCGGCCTTAGCCAAATGGCAGGCAGCCAATGGCATCACCCCCGCATCAGGCATCTTGGGACCGAAGACGAGAGCGTATATGCAGGGGAAGTGGTAGAGGAGATCAGCAGTAATCTGCTAAAATGAAGGAATGAAGCTTCGCTTCTTTCTTGCATCCCTTTTGGGATCCGCTCTTCTTATCATCCAGAGCATCATAGTACCTCATGCTTATGCGGCAGCTTCCAATATCTATATCGCCCAAACTGCGGCAGGATCGGCGAATGGCACAAGTTGCGCCAATGCCTATGCGTTGAGCTTTTTCAACGCGAGCAATAACTGGGGGAATGGAGCGAGCCAGATCGGACCAGGGACCACCGTGCACTTGTGCGGAACATTTACCGCACCGGCGGGGGCGAGCGGATATATTGATTTTCAAAATGGTGGATTGTCCGGCAACCCGATAACGCTTCTCTTTGAACCGAATGCCGTTCTCCAGGCGCCATATTGGGGACCGGACGGAGCGATCTTTGGCGGATGGTCAAACGCAAACATCGTCATTAATGGCGGCACAAACGGAGCCGTACAATCGACTGCAAATGGAACCGCTCTCGCCAATCAATTTAATTATGGAGGAGCCGGAGGGCCTGTCGGTGTTTTGGCGCCCGGAGGATCGGTGACCATAAAAAATCTTACGATTTCAAATCTTTATGTCCATGCAGGCCTCCAGGCGATCACGAGCATTTCATCATCAGGCGGCACCACCGTTTCGGTTTCGCTCGCAAACGCCCCACAACTCATCATCGGCGGCTATATTTCTGTTCTTGGAGTGACGAACAGCTCATTTAATACGCCGAACTGTAATTCCAACGGGAATGCTTCGTCGGTTTGTGCACTTGTGTCGGGCATCTCCGGATCGTCGGTAACCCTCACGTATCCCTCGTCGGTTCCGTCAGGGTCCAGTTCGGGTGGCTATATCGTCGATCCAAACGGCGGTGGGGCGAGCGCCATCACCGTCGGTGGATCGAACGATGTTGTTTCAAACAATACAATCCATGATACCCGTTGGGGCATCAACTATTCGGGTTCCGGCTGTTATTCGAACCCGTGCAGCAACATAACCATAAACGGCAACACCCTTTGGAACGTGGACCATGGCATTTCTGTCGGCGATGACGACAACGGGTCAAACTCAAACCCCATGACATTGAATGGCCCGGTTCTCATTTATGGCAACACGATCCATGACTATGGTAACTGGGATACGTTCTCCATTGATTTGTATCATCATGACGGCATCCACCTTTGGACTAATGACGAAGAATCATCCATCAACTCTTCTAATATTTATAATAATTACATTTACGGGGAGTCGGGGTACAACGACAATACCGATATTTTCCTGAATTGCGACGCAGGAGGATGCACCATCAATTCAAATATCTATAACAATGTGATCGCGCATCCAGCGTCGGTCTATAGCCCTGCGGATGGCTATGTCGCAACAGGCCAAGGCGGATCGGCGAATTTTTATAACAATACTGTTATGGGGTTTTGTACTACGGCAGGCGGATCTACCTACAACTGCCCCACGGGATTCGATACGGGCGACAACCTTTCGACCGTAAAAAATAATATTTTTACCACGCTTGGCGGTGCGTTAGGGTGCAACGCGAGCACCTGCAATTCGATAACAAGCGATTACGATGATTTTTGGAATGTTGGACAGTTCGGCGCTGTCTCTGGTCCTGGGAACCTCTCCAATCTGCAAGGAATTGGCGAAGAAGCTCACGGAGTATCAAATTATGTGAGCGCCTACAACGAAAAGGAAACGGGAACGACCGTAACGCTTACGCTTGGAACGCCCATTACGCTTCCTTCGGGCTATTCAACTTCAAGCCTCATAGGAACGCAGGTTGTAATCACGGGCTATGAAGGGGGATGCGATCCATATAATGGCACATGGGCATTAACTGCAATTCCCAACGCAACTACAATCCAATACACCGATTCCACGACAGGACTTGGCGGCGGTTGTTATGGGTCAGGGAGAAATACCAGCGCCCTTTTTAAATCAATTGTAGGAAATCCGTCGCTTACGGCGTCTTACTATATTAGTTCAGCTGGCACGAGCGCCGCGTCGGGCGCAGGCGCCAATCTCACCTCGCTCGGCATCGCGTCGCTTGACGCGGACGCGGCCGGCGTCTCCCGCCCCTCTTCCGGCGCCTGGGACATCGGTGCGTATCAATTTGCTTCCGGCGGCGGAGGCGACACCACCCCTCCTTCGGTTGCCATTTCCTCTCCGTCGAACAACGCCACCGTTTCATCAACTATTACCATTTCCGGAACCTCTTCAGACAATGTATCCGTCTCGTCCGTTGCCATCTCAATTGATGGAGGGGCGTATTCCAATGCCAATGGCACGACGAGCTGGAGTTTCAGCTGGAATACGACCGGGGTATCCAATGGAAGCCATACGATTACCGCAAAAGCCACCGATTCATCGGGCAATACCAATACCTCGCAAATCACGGTTACTGTGGCGAACAATGCCAGTGGCAACATCTATATCTCCCAAAGCGGTAGTGGCACCGGATCCGGTTCCGACTGCAGCAATACCCACCCTGTTTCCTGGTTCAACGCCTCGGGCAACTGGGGGAGCAATGCCGGACAGATCGGACCCGGGACCACTGTGCACTTGTGCGGGACATTCACGGCGCCTGCAGGCACCAGCAATTATCTCACATTTCAGGGCGGCGGCACTTCGGGAAATCCGATCACGCTCAAATTCGAATCGGGGGCTCTTATTCAGGCGCCGTATTGGTCGGGGGCGGCCATCGATCTTACGAGTAAATCGTATGTCACGGTTGACGGCGGCACAAACGGAACCATCCAGGCAACGGCAAACGGAACCAACTTGGCGAATCAACAGGACAATGGCGAATGTATCAATAACGGTTTTCCGGCGAGCGTTTCCACAAATGTAACGGTTCAGAACGTGACGTGTCAGAACCTGTACGTTGACGCTTCGCTGGCGGACAACGGTGGCGAAGATACGTATGGTTTTGACATTTGGAATGTGAGCAACCTCACGATCCAGAACAACGTCATTCACGATCTGAAATGGGGGATTCGCAACTCGTATGCAATCAACAATACGTATTCCAATCTCACGATAAAAAATAACACCATCTACAACATTGATCATGGATGGTTCGGGGGCGACAGCAATGTGGGCGGTACCGGCGCCATCGTTTCCAATATGTATATCTATGGCAATACGGTACATGACTTTGCGAATTGGGATAATGCCTTGGACAATAACCACCATGACGGATTCCATTTGAACGCAAACAGTGCCAATACGCGATTCAGTAATTTCTTTCTTTATGACAATTATCTCTACGGCGACGTAGGCATGTATGCCAATGCGGGATTTTTCTCATATCCCACCGCCAACAATGAATCGGGAGTGTACATTTTTAATAACGTCTTTATAAATACGTCGAGCAATCATTGTTGGGCAGATGGTTTCGTGGCGTTCTATTCGGTTTCTCCTGGACCGCTCCTGGTTACCAATAACACATTGGTGAGCAAGGCGGTTTCCTGCAAGGACAATGGGCTGGATTATGGCGCGAGCCAGGGGCTTACCTTTGAAAATAACATCATTCAAAATACCGCCAACGCATCGGTATATGCGATGCCGAACTCCACGCTGTCCGGCCTGAACTATAACGATTATTCTCTGTCGCCGTCGTGGGCTTATAACGGAACGTGGTATTCGACGCTCGCAAGTTGGACGAGCGCGACCGGATTCGATACCAATAGCACGGTCGCCAATCCCAATCTCAACGCTTCATACATTCCGCAGACCGGTTCTTCAGCAATTGGTTCTGGCGTCAATTTTTATTCCATATGCTCCGGCCAGCCGAATCCTGGCCTTGGCGCGCTTTGCAGTGACTATGCCGGTAATCCTCGCCCTGCTTCTGGCGCCTGGGATATCGGCGCATACTATGTGGGTTCCGGCGGCGGCGGCGGCGACACCACGCCTCCCACCGTCTCCCTCACATCTCCCACCTCTGGCTCCACCGTCTCATCTACTATCTCTGTCCAAGCCTCCGCCTCCGACAATGTAGGCGTCACCAAAGTTGAATTCTATCTGGACTCCGCTTTGCAATCCACCAATCTTTCATCTCCGTATACCTGGAATTGGACCACCGCATCATCAACCAACGGATCGCATACCTTGTCTGCCAAAGCATATGATGCCGCAGGGAATGTCGGTATATCAGCAACAGTGAATGTGACGGTATCGAATCCCGACACGACGCCGCCCTCCGTTCCCACCGGCCTTGGCGTGACCGGAACAACCACCTCGACCGTAGCGCTCTCCTGGACCGCCTCAACCGACAATGTCGCGGTCACCGGATACAAGATCTTCCGCAACGGCACCCAGATTGGCACGACCGCGGCA